>JAAYQE010000244.1 GCA_012519455.1 Syntrophomonadaceae bacterium | reverse complement strand
TGTCAAAAAAAGGGTGGGAATCTACAAAAAGTTAAGATTACTATAAAGAGCACATCATCTGCAACCAAGGAGGTGCCTCCATGATTGAACGTGAATTATTAGAACTTATAGCTACACAAGTTGGTAAGCTTACAACCCAATTTGACGGTCTTACAACTCAAGTAAATGCACTTACCAAAGACATGGCCGAAATAAAACCCAGGTTAACATCCATTGAAAACACCGTTACCAGAATCGAAAACGACCATGGCGAAAAGCTCGGTGCCTTATTTGACGGGTACAAACTTAATTCAGAAAAGCTGGACCGGATCGAAAAAGAAGTGGCAAGGCATGAGGAATTTATTCTAAGAAGAATTAGATGAAGCAAGATATTCATATTGGAGGTTTCCATGTACCTGCTCATGGCTGAAAAAGCAACCCAACTTCTGCGAAAATACCAGGTTAAAGAATTCCCCATCCCCCTGGATGTAATAGAACACATCCTCCTTAGCGAAGGCATAGACATCCAGATCGCCAAATACCTTAACCGTGCCGTATTCTGCGATAATACTATTTACATTGGACAAGCCCTTGATAATTCTTGCCGGCGGGAATACCTCGTCCACGAAGCAGGCCATGTTTACCATGCCGGTAACACTGCTCTTTTGGATTCCTTTACAATGGATAAAAACGAAGCGCAGGCGCAGGCTTTCGCTGCATACTTTCTCATGCCCATCGGAGTTTTTGAAGCGCATCTGGCACGCGGGGAAACAGATTATGCCCTGGGAGAAATATTTGGCGTGAAACAGGAGTTGGTTGCTTATAGGAAAGAACTGTCTAAAGCGCTCGCAGAGGGCGGTTGCTACAACAGGCAGCATATTTTTTTTAACTATACATACGAACAACAGTTCTAAGAAAGGGGATTAATATGACAGGGCGCATTGTTGAGCTTATTAAAGGGAAAAAATATCAAGTCATCATTGAGGCTGGCAAAAACCCCAAAACCGGCCGGCGTTCCCGCATTAAACGCACCGTCAATGGCCGCAAGGTTGAAGCAGAAAAACTATGCGCAGATATAATTTACAAACTGGAACATGGCACATATATAAAACCGGACAAAACTACGCTGGCTGAGTACCTGAGGAAATGGCTTAAAACGTATGCGGCAAATAAAGCCCCCTCTACCTACAATGGCTATAAGCGGATCGTAGAGGCACACATCATTCCCCAGCTGGGAAGAGTGCAGCTGTCCAAGCTGCAGCCTATGCAGATACAAGAATATTACACTAACCGCCTAAGGGAAGGCCGCAGGGATGGCAAAGGCGGGCTGTCAGCGGCAAGTGTTCAGCGTCACCATGCGTTGTTAAGGCAAGCGCTCCATCATGCCGTAAAATGGGGCTTCCTCAGCCGGAACCCGGCAGACCTTACGGAGCCGCCCACGCCAGAGCAACCGGAAATATTTCCACTTGAGCCCGATCAGCTGGATGAGGTGCTGGAGCTGGCCCAGGGCAAGAGGGATGAATATTTATATATTGTAGCGGCCTATACCGGCATGAGGGAGGGCGAACTGTTGGCACTAACATGGAATAACGTGGATTTAACAGGGGATGATCCTGTTTGCCGGGTGCGCCAAACCGTAGGATATATAAGCGGACAGGGGTTCGTTTTCCGGCCCACTGCCAAACATAAAAAGGGCCGCAGGGAGATCCCCTTAATGGATATCACCGTAACAGCGCTAAAACAGCAGAAGAAAATGTTGGCGCAGGAGATGCTTATTAACGCCAAAACCTATAATAGGGAAAACAATCTTGTATTTCCAAACAGTGTCGGCGAACCAATGGACCCCTCCGGATTGGGCCGCCGCTTTAAAACAATCGCCCGGGAAGCCGGCTTCCCAGAGGTGCGTTTCCACGATCTGCGCCACACACACGCCACAATGCTTCTCAAACAAGGAATACACCCCAAGATAGTCCAAGAAAGACTAGGGCACCAAACCATCGGAATCACCATGGACACCTATACTCATGTCATCAAAGGAATGCAAAAAGAGGCCGTGGAGAAGATGAACGAATACCTTAAAAATAAAAAAAGGCACCAAAAGGGCACCAAAGAACAAAAAGACCGCTTATAAAGCGGCCTTCCAATATGCTGCGAACCTCGATGCTGTGGTGCCGGAGACCGGAATCGAACC
>JAAYQE010000100.1 GCA_012519455.1 Syntrophomonadaceae bacterium | reverse complement strand
GGTATCCGGAGTAACCCATACGACAACCAGTCCTTGCCCCGGATCTATGGTACTGACAATTCCCAATCCATCAAAACCTTCTATTATTCGGGTTAGGAAATCAATGTCTTCTGGCTTAATCTGTAATACAATCTGATAGCCTTCTGCTTGATCTGGCGGTAATAATCGAGCCATTATTGTAGAAAACTCCTTTTAAATACCCAATTTCATTGAGGTCGCCGAACTAGGGACCAAGGCTCTACCGGCCGGAGGACGGGAAAAGTAACTTTTTCCTGCGGATGTCGGGCCCGAGTAATTGCTTCTCCCTCTTCGTTCCACATAGCTTCCACCTGCTGCCAAAATGGTGAGAAATTGGGGCCCACGATTTCCAGGGTATCTCCGACTTGGAAAGGAGCCCTCTGCTCTACCGTTACTCTTGCGGAATCCGCATCGTAATCGAGTACCAATCCGACAAAATCGTAAGTGCGCACATAACCTTTATCGCGCGTAATCGTATTATCCGCTTCTTTCCGAGCTGCTTCTGGCCCCTCAAAAAATGCCGTGGTATATTCACGATGACTGACTTTATCTACTTCTGCCTTTAACTCTGGATCCAAAACGTACTTCTCCGGGTCAACGCAGTAAGCATCTAAGGCTTGTCGATAAGCGCGTACAATCGTAGCGACATAGTGAATACTCTTCATTCGCCCTTCGATTTTTAAGCTCTCTACCCCTGCCCTAACTAAATCAGGTAAAAAGGGAAGTAAACACAAATCCTTAGAACTTAAAATATAGGTACCGCGCTGGTCCTCTTCCACTGGCAAATAAAGGCCCGGCCTCTTTTCTTCATGTAAAGTGTAACGCCACCGGCACGACTGAGAGCAGTCCCCTTGATTAGCATCTCGCCGGTTAAAATAATAACTTAAATAACAACGCCCCGAATAAGATAAACACATGGCTCCATGAACAAAAACCTCTAACTCTACTTTAATCCCGCCGGCCGCTAACCTTTTCCGTATATCCTGGATCTCCTTACGGGTTAACTCACGTCCCAATACGACCCGGGTGATCCCCTGGTCAGCCCAAAACTGAACGCTAGCCCAATTCACACTATTGGCCTGGGTACTAAGATGAAGGGGGATCTTGGGCACCCATTTCTGCGCTAAAGCAATCACCCCCGGATCAGATACAATCAAAGCATCTACCCCTGCTTTTTCCAAACACTGCAGATAAGCGGGCAAAAGCTCTAAGTCATCATTATGGGCGAATATATTTACGGCTACATAAACCCGTGCTCCCCGGGCATGAGCAAAGGCTACCCCTTCCACGATCTCTTCCAAGGTAAAATTACCGGCCCCGGCCCGCAAGCTAAACTCCTGACCACCTAGATATACCGCATCGGCACCGTAGAGGATGGCCACCTTTAACTTTTCTAGATCTCCAGCCGGCGCTAATATTTCCGGTTTTTTCTCGATTACACAAGCCAAATCGTTATTCATTCTCCTTTACTCGCTAAAATAAATCGATTAAGTTACGACCGCAACTGACGCCGTGCCCGTTTATGCTCCTCAAAAGTACGCGAAAAAACATGTGAACCATCCGGTTTAGCTACATAATAATAATAATCATGTTCGGTCGGATTAAGTACCGCCTCTATCGCCTCCATACCGGGGCTGGCAATGGGCCCCGGAGGCAACCCCGGGTAACGGTAGGTATTATAAGGCGAATCTATTTCCAAGTCGCGATAATAGATCCTTTCCCGGTGCTCGCCCAGGGCATATTGTACCGTGGCATCTATTCGCAGTAACATTTTGGACCGCAGACGGTTAAAGATGACGCCGGCAATGATTGGCCTTTCTTCGGCTAACCGAGCTTCCTTTTCCACTAAGGAAGCAAACGTAATCAAAGCCAACTCATTCAAGCCTCGTTCCCTTGCTTTTTCTCGTACTGCCGGGGTAACGTTTTGCTGATAGCATTTAAGCATCAAATCTACAATTTCCGCTTCACCCATCCCGACCGCGATCTCATAAGTAGCAGGAAATAAAAAACCTTCCAATCGATTATTTCCGGCCGGCAAGCTAGCCAAAACGGGATAAGCAAAGTTTTCTTCCTGGATAACCGTGCGCCAACGCTCCCGGTTGATCAATCCTTTTTCCACAAGGACTTCTTCCACCTGCATCAGGGTATAACCCTCTGGAATGGTAAACTTAGTAGTGCTGATCTCGTTTAGATAAAACTTTTGGACGATTTCCTGCACACTCATCTGGTTCGAAAGGATATAAGTGCCCGCTTTCAACTGACGCTCGTAACCACTAAAACGTAAATAAATAAGAAAGGCGGTCTGATTACGGATTAAGCCTTCCCGGTATAAGTTTTCAGCAATTTGATAACTGGAAGTGTTGGGTAAAATTTGCATTTGTTTGGTCTCAGCGGGAGAAGTCCGCGATGCGGGTAACCAAAGCAGACGGACCGTGATTAAAGCAACCAATAACCCAAATAAGCCCAGGATAAACAACCGATAAATTATTAACCTGGTTAGCCGCTTGGAACGCAAACCATGACTAATACGACCCCTAAAAGCATTAGTTAATCGAGAAAAACGGTTAAATTCTATCATCCAGGGCAGCCTCACTTTACCATTAATCACTTCTAACTGGCTACAACTCAGCCATATTATACTATTCCCTCCCCATCCGTGCAACCACGTTTGGAAAATCCTGGTGAAAAACGAGGTTGCCAAACCCGAAAATAAAAAAGACACCCGTATCTTTCGGGTGCCTGAGTTTACGCTGCTTAGGCCCCGGTTTTACCCATGGTTATCAGACGGAATCTTTAACCGTTTCCCCGGATAAGGATCCTCTGTCCAATCGGGGTTTACCGCTTGAATCTCTTCTACCGTCAAATGGTAATGGGCCGCTATTTGCTGCCAACTATCCCCAGGCTGAATTAGATAATAGCGAAAGGGATTAGTTTGCCGGCTACGACTTCGAGATCTAGTTGGGACTAATCTCTCTTTATCTACCGACCCTAGATCAAAACGAGAGGAGGGTACTTCTGAAATAGGAGCATCCGGTAAACGGGTTTTCTCGTTTTCCCTGGTAGTCGGACGAGCCAAAGCCCGAGGGCGTCGTACGGCCGGTTCCCATGGTTCCTCCGGTTTTTCATTTTCCGCTTGCTTTTTTTGTACTAACCGAGCCTCCCGTTCCAGCCAGCCTGGACGCCGTCGATGTAGAGATTGATACCCAATCCCTACCGGGACGATAGGCTCAGCATCTACTCTTTCTACAGCTTCTATTGTTTCTGCCTTTTCAACGGCTTCTGCGGCATCTACTCTTTCTACTTTCTCTATCTCCTCTACTTCTTTAAAAGTTTCCGTTTTAAACGGTTCAGCCTCGGCCATAATTTCTGACGATGGTAGTTCCCCCAGTGCATCCGGGAATCCCATAGCTTCTTCCTCAAACCCGTTTATTTCCTCGGATCTAGGCCAGACCTCTTCCGTCTCATCCTCTAAGATTTTCTCCACATCTTTCCAAAAAGCAGCCTCTTTTTCGGAGCTTGCTTCTAACGCTAACGGCTCCCTTTCTGTGGTTTCAAGATTAGCTTCTGAGTATATCGATACCGCGGTTTCTACCGGTAAAACAATTCCCTCTTGAACCAAATCCATTTCCACCGCGATCATGGGTACCTCTTCTACCGTTATATTTTTTCCGGTAATATTTTCTTCGAAAGCTAAATTCTTAACCTCTACCTTATCTTCCTCTGGGTTATCTCTCCCTATATTGTTTTCCGTAACTAAACTATCTATATTTTTCTCTAAAGGCAAATTATCCATTAAATTATCCACCCTTTGCTGTGTAGTTGCCGTTATCGTCATTTCCACTTGCAAGTCTAATAAACGAGGGTCCCTGATTTGGCAATCTACTTCTTCGACCCGAGGGATTACTTGGAGAACGTGATCTTCCCCGTAATAAATATTACGAATCGTTAAATAAAAAGGAATCTGATGCCGCAGGCATTGAATACCGGCCGAAGCTTCTAAGCCTTCGCCGAGGATTTCTAGATCTACTAGATCCGTGTTTCCCTTTTCTCCCGCCCATTCTAAACTCATTTCCTGCGCAGCCAGATCGGCTAGATCCAAAAAATAGTTATCCCGTTCTAAATTTAACCCCTCAGAATCCAGCACTGTTTTTTGCCCATCAATCGTATGCATAGATCCAGTAAAACCTTTTCCTCCCACGCTTCCATCCTCCGCTGGTTCGTAGTAAATCAGGGATTCTAAGGAGCCGTAAACCCCTAAAACATTACCCTCACGTTCACTACGGGTAATTTCCGGGGTCAATACCACCCCCGTTATAGTTTTAGAGGCAGGCATATCCAAGGGTACCCGAATACGTACTTTAACTGATCCACGGCCCACTCCTTTCCATACCGGTTGACCCCTTTTTTCTGCCGTTACCTCATAAGGGACAACCGCTTCATCCTTTTCCTCAAATACCATAAAGCTATTCGCCCCCCTTCTTTCTACCGATTTATTAACCAAACTCACCCCCCGTCCGTATAATAAATAGATCTACACCATAGATAATCTAGAAAGGAGGAGTAAACATTGTCCGATCCCGGTGGCCGACATTTTATTGCCGAATTTTTTCAATGTAATTCTT
>JAAYQE010000262.1 GCA_012519455.1 Syntrophomonadaceae bacterium | reverse complement strand
CTGGCCTCGAGGTTCCCCAGGTACACATACTTCTCTCTATTCCCCAAGATCGCCGCCACCGCCCTGGTAACCTTTCTCGTAACGAACGTCTCACCACGACGAGGCGATTCGTGATTGAATAAAATGCCATTGCAGGCGTACATATCGTAGCCATCGCGATAGTTCCGCGTCATCCAGTACGCGTATAGCTTGGCGCAGGCATACGGTGAGAGCGGCTGGAACGGCGTCGTCTCCGACTGTGGCGGCGCGGCAGAGCCATACATCTCAGACGACGACGCCTGGAAGAAACGCGCGCTGCCATTTACCCATCTGATCGACTCCAACATCCTGGTTACGCCTGTGGCCACCACCTTGGCGGTATATTCCGGTATATCGAACGACACACGGACGTGCGACTGCGCCCCCAGATTGTAGATCTCATCCGGCCTTTCGTTATAGATTACGCTGTGCAGCGTCTCCCCCTCGGTCAGATCTCCATAGTGCAGGCGTAATCTCGCCTCAGGGTCGTGAGGATCAGCATAGATATGATCGATGCGAGAGGTGTTGAACGTGGAGGCCCTGCGGATGATGCCATGGACCTCGTAGCCCTTCGATAACAGATACTCGGCGAGGTAAGAACCGTCCTGGCCGGTGATGCCGGTGATGAGCGCCTTTTTGGTCATGGTATCAGGGACCATTGATGATGGGAGTGAGCCATATATCAGCTATTGGCAGGACTCATTTTCATACGACCTATAACATCGTATTCTAGCATTATCGCTTGCATAGTCCCCTTATGACGCCGCCAAGGCCGCCCCAATCCTCCTTCTTGAACTTGAACGCCAGATGGCGGATCAGCCCAATGTCGAACCATTTGCCATATCGCTCCTCAAGCATTTCGCGATGGTTGGGCACGTATCTCGTTATCGGTATCCAATCATCGCCGCTGAGGACCTTGTAGAAGTCATATTGAGACGCCGCCGCGAGATAATAGTACCACATTTTATCGTACACGCCGTAGCGCATGCGGATGACGAAGTTCTCCACATCGATGGGAGAGTTTGGATTGTTGGACAGCCCGCCTCCAGCCATTAGATAGTAACCAAGCTCTTCGTCCGTAGCCGTGAAGTCGGTGTGCAGGGCCATACGAATGCAGTGATCGACGTCCGCCGACGAGTAGAATTGTTCATCCACCATACCTGCCTTCTCCAGCAACGAGCGTCGGAACATGTAGAACGGACCGAAGAGGAATCGTCGCGTCAACTCACTCTTGGGTAGTTGGGTGGTATCGCGGCACTTGCCGTGGGTTGAGCCGAACTCTTTCACTACCCTGTATCGACCGTGCACCAGACCGATCTCCGGCCGTTCGTCCAGCACGCGCGCCTGTGCCTCGATCGACCACGGCGTTCTAAGGTCATCAATGTTCCATATCGCCAGGTACTCGCCGGAGGATGCGCGGATGCAGTTATTCCAGGACACCGAGTAGGGGACGACCTTCTCCTGAACGGTATATTTCAAATGTCCTGGATATTCCTCCTGGAATTCTCTCACCAGACGCAGCTCCTCGGCCGATGGCTCGTTGAGATCGATGACCACTTCCAGGCGGTCGAACGCCGTCTGCTCCGGCAGTCGCTGGAGGAACAGTGGCAGATACCTCTCGCCACGATAACAAGAAGTGAGTGTGCTGACGATAGGTTTCATTTTTCCAACCTCGCGCGGTAAGAACCTCATTCATGAGCTATTTTGTTTGTTCTTGGTCTGAGTTAGCAAGAGGGGACTTCTTGGCATATTGCTGTATTTTGAGAATGCTTTCTAATTAATTAACGCCTTTTGGATGATGTCATCTTTAGCCAATTTTACGGCGGAATGTTGTGATACAAAGATGCACTTTCCATGTTCCACACTCACGTTAGAGCTGGAGTGGATATTTACCTTCTTTCGAAAATCCGTACAGGCGTCTTTTGCTCAACCGCTTACGGCGCCTTCGAGTAATTATGTCTTTAAATTTTGAAAAAACATTAATAGATTAATCCGCCCTATCCTCACTCATATAAAATAACCTTATATTTAAAATATTGAGAAGTACGCTCATAAAAATCCACTGGGGAAAAGATGAGGCCAATTAAAACTCTAAATGAGTTCAAGGAGAGGGCGCAGGAAAGTTTCCAAAGCAATAAGGAATCTCTTGAAACATCTGGAGTCAATCATAGCACTCAGCTAAAGGCATATCTGATCGAGTCGAACCGCAAAGGAATCGGAGGGATTGCAGGTTGCCCTCTGGGAAATTGGAAAGCATTGAGGGACAGTCGGGGTTGGTATACAAATGAACACGATG
>JAAYQE010000099.1 GCA_012519455.1 Syntrophomonadaceae bacterium | reverse complement strand
GATTTAACGCCCCCCCATGATATCTCCGATCGCCGGATTGGGGATTATCTACCGGCCGGAGAACACCATTCGGTACTGCTTGATTTAATGGAAAAAAGCCATCAATTTTTAGCCACCCATCCGGTAAATTTAGCGCGGATAAAGAAAGGGCATAGACCGGCTAACTCTATTTGGTTTTGGGGGCAAGGGAAAAAACCAAACATCCCTTCTTTTCCGGATAAATACGGTTTAACCGGCTCCGTAGTCTGTGCAGTAGATTTAGTCAAAGGGTTAGGGATTTGCGCTGGTCTGGAAGCTATAGAGGTACCCGGCGCTACCGGGGGAACCGTGACTAACTATCGGGGCAAGGCTGAAGCCGCGCTAGCAGAGTTCAAAAAGGGTAAAGATTTTGTATATATGCACATCGAATCCCCGGACGAGGCCGGCCACCGGGGCGAATTAGCCACTAAGATCCAAGCGATTGAAGAAATTGATGCGCAGGTAGTGGGGACTATTATCCAGGGAATGGAGGAAAGCCGGAATTATCCTGGCATGGAAGATTACCGCCTGTTAATTTTACCGGACCATCCCACTCCTTTGAGTATCCGCACCCACGCGGCGGACCCGGTACCCTTCTTGATTTACCAGCGCCACCGGCCGCAGGATAATTCGGTTGAAGGATACAACGAGGAGGCGGCCCGTTCTTCCGCTTTAAACATTGAAGCCGGCCATGAATTAATGGATTATTTTATCGCTACCGGCCATTTCAAGTAAACGATGAGAAGTAAACGATGTAAAAGTAACGATAGATAAAACGATATGTTATAATGAAGTAATTTAGCTTGAATTGTACGGTTTTTATCAAATAAAGGCTTGAATTATCGCCATGAGGGGTTAGGGAGGTAGTTAATTTGTTATCTAGCGCCGCGGTAAAGATTGGTTTAATGGGATGCGGAGTAGTTGGGTCCGGGGTGGTTAAGGTGATTCTCGAAAATGGAGAACATATTGCCCAACGTTTAGGACGTCCTATAGTGATTAAAAAAGTACTAGAACTACAACCAGATCGCGTAATTGCGGCTGGCTTAGAGGCTAGTGTAGTTACCGATAATTATTTAGAGTTGGTTAACGATCCCGAAATTGAGATCGTGGTGGAGCTAATGGGGGGTATTGAACCGGCCCGCACTTTTGTTTTGGAGGCTTTACGACAGGGTAAGCATGTGGTCACCGCAAATAAGGATCTGATCGCCCTGCATGGTCGTGAACTACTGGAAACCGCTCAGGAAAAAGGACGGGATTTCTATTTTGAAGCCAGCGTAGGTGGAGGTATCCCCATAATTAGTCCTTTAAAACAGAGTTTAGCGGCTAACCAGGTTCAAGAAGTAATGGGAATCGTCAACGGGACAACCAACTATATATTGACCAAAATGGCTCGCGAAGGCCTACCTTATCAAGAAGTACTGCAGGAAGCTCAATCGCTAGGTTATGCTGAGGCCGATCCTACTTCGGATGTGGAGGGTTATGATGCGGCGCGTAAGATCGCCATCCTAGCTTCGATTGCTTTTGGAACCCGGATTACCTTTCCCGATGTATACGTAGAAGGCATAACCCGGATCTCTCCGCTCGATTTAGCGTACGGGAAAGAATTGGGCTACGCCTTAAAATTACTAGCCATTGCCAAAGAAGAAAATGGCGAAATTGACGTCAGGGTGCATCCTGCTTTTATTCCGGTTAATCATCCTTTGGCTTCCGTTAATGATGTTTTTAACGCGGTTTTTGTCCGAGGGGATTTTGTGGGTGAGGTTATGCATTATGGTCGAGGGGCCGGCCAGCGGCCTACGGCCAGTGCAGTGGTCGGGGATATTATGGAGGTAGCTCGTAACGCTCAAACGGGCAGTAGTGGCCGCATCTCCTGTACCTGTTTTGAACAAAAACGGGTTAAGCCCATTTCAGAAATTATGAGTCGTTACTACATTCGGATGATGCTTAAAGATCGGCCGGGCGTTCTAGCTAGTATTGCGGGAGTTTTCGGAAACCAGGAGGTTAGTCTGGCCTCAGTTTTACAAAAGCGTACCGAAGGGGATATGGCGGAATTAGTGTTTGTAACCCATCAGGTCCAGGAAGGGAATTTACAAGATGCCCTGAAAATTATTGGTGGCTTGTCCATTGTCGGGTCCATCAATAATGTGGTTCGGGTGGAGGGCGAGACGGATTAAGCAAAGCGAGAAGAGGAGAGGTGGATCAGTGCTCCGAGTCAAGGTGCCGGCTTCAACGGCCAACCTGGGTCCCGGTTTCGATACGCTAGGGATGGCTCTGTCTCTTTATAATTACGTGGAGATGGAAGAAACGGGAACGCAGGGGGAACTGATCATTGAGGTGCAGGGAGAAGGAGCGGCTTCGATTGCCGTGGATGAAAAGAACGTGACTTGGCAAGCGGCGCAAGCAGTATTTCAAGTCACCGGTTGCTATCCGACCGGCTTGCATATCCGGCTGCATAATGAGATACCGGCCGCCCGAGGTTTAGGTAGTAGTGCCGCGGCCCGGGTAGGGGGGTTGATTGCGGCAAATTACCTGGTGGGTGAACCTCTGGTTCGCGAACAATTATTAGCCTTAGCGGTTGGCCTAGAAGGACATCCCGATAATGCAGCCCCGGCTCTAATGGGTGGCTTGGTGGCCGCTAGTTTCACCGAGAGAGGGCTGCTCTATCGGCGTCTGGAAGTGCCTGCCGGTTTACAAGTGATCGTGGCTATTCCCAGTTACGAATTGTCAACCCAGGAGGCGGTTCGGGCCTTGCCGGCCATGATTCCCTTGCGGGATGCGGTATTTAATCTCGGTCAGGCTTGTTTGTTAATCACCGGGTTTTTAACCCAAGATTGGCCTTTAATTGGTCAGGCGATGGAAGACCGTATCCATCAACCCTACCGAGCGCCTTTAATTCCCGGTCTGGAGGAGGCCTTAAAGGCCGCTCGGGCCGCCGGAGCCTTGGGCGCCGCCTTGAGTGGAGCCGGCCCCACGGTTTTAGCGTTGGCAATTGAGGAGGAGGGTCCGGACCAAGGTAACTTTAAGCATCAGGCTCAACTGAAAAAGATCGGAGAAGCGATGCGGGAAGCCTTTTATCGATCTGGGGTGGCTTCCACCGTTAGGATTTTGTCCCCATGCGCTGAAGGGGCCAAGTTAGAGCTATCTTCGTAAAAGAAAGTAATTGATCGGGTAGACTTTAGGCAATTAGGGAGGGGTATTTCTGGCACTAATAGTTCAAAAATACGGCGGTAGTTCAGTGGCTAACGCAGAACGAATTAAACGAATCGCTAAAAGGGTTACCGAACGCCATCTAGCTGGTAATAAGATTATTGTCGTACTTTCAGCAATGGGAGACACCACTGATGAGCTAATTAAATTAACCCAACAGATTACGAATCGCCCCCCAGAACGCGAAATGGATATGCTCCTAGCCACCGGAGAACAAGTTTCCATAGCGCTCTTGGCGATGGCGGTAGATGCTTTGGGTTATCCGGTGGTCTCCCTGACCGGACCTCAAGTCGGGATTACTACGGATGATGTCCACACCAAAGCGAAGATTCTTAACATAAATGAAGCTCGGTTAAGGGAAGAATTGGCCCAAAACCGCATTATCATTGTGGCTGGTTTTCAAGGCTGTAATACGCACAACGATATTACCACTTTAGGACGGGGTGGGTCGGATACTACGGCTGTAGCTATTGCCGCGGCCTTGGAAGCAGATGTGTGTGAAATCTATACGGATGTGGATGGGGTATATACGGCTGACCCCCGAATCATACCGGAGGCCCAAAAACTTAAAATTATCAGCCATGACGAAATGCTGGAGTTAGCCAGTTTAGGAGCCCTGGTTTTACAACCTCGTTCCGTAGAAATGGCTAAACAGTATGGGGTCACTATTCATGTACGTTCGATTTTTAATAATAACGAGGGGACTCTGGTGCAGGAGGAAAAAGACATGGAGAAAGAAAAAGTAGTTAGCGGGGTAGCCCATGATTTAAAAGTAGCGAAAATCAGTTTACTAGATGTTCCGGATCGGCCTGGAATTGCTTCTAAATTGTTTCAATCCTTGGCTGCAGAACGGATTAACGTAGATATGATTATTCAAAGTACGATGCGCAATGAAAGAAATGATATTTCCTTCACCATTTGTCGGGATGATCTAGCCAGGGCTCTGACCGTAGCCGAGCAAGTACGCGATGAGGTAGGGGCCGGAGGAATGGCCTTTGGTCAGGATGTAGCTAAGGTTTCCATTGTCGGGGCCGGAATGATCACTAATCCGGGCGTAGCGGCCACTATGTTTAGGGCGCTGGCTGAAGAAAATATTAATATCGAAATGATCAGTACCTCAGAAATTAAGGTTTCCTGTATTATTAAGGCCGAAGAAGCGGTTAAAGCAGTACAAGCCTTACATCGGGTGTTTGAATTAGATAGATTATAAAAAAGGATTTAAAATAAAAAGATTAAAGATAAAATCCTAAAGCATCACTTAAATAAGGTCAAGAATGGCCTTGTTTTTTTATCTACCATTTTTAGTAGGAAGCTAAGTTAAATTCGGTTCCAAAACTTGCATTTTTAATCTATCTTTAAAGGATTATAACCGTTGTCGTCGAATATAAAAGGCAAGAAGTGGGGGGAAAAGGGAAAGGGGGAGGAAACGGAATGAAGTTTTCTAAAACCTTATTCGGCTTTAAACCAGGCGAAGTAATAAGCCAGATAGAAAGTATGGAAAACGAACAGCAGCAGAAAGTTGAAGCCCTTAAGTTGGAAATAGAAAAAGTTCAGACGGAACTACAAAACGCTGAAGAAAAAAGGGCTGAATTGCAAAAGCAGTTGAAGGCTTATATCGAAAGAGAAAAAGTAATTGCTGATGTATTAGTTACCGCCCAGGTTAACGCCCAGAGGATTGAAGAACAAGCCCGGGAGCGCGCCAGCTATATGCTGGAAAAAGCGGAGGAGGAACTGAAGCAAAAACAGCAGGAACTTGATTTTCTCCGTATTAAGGTAACTCGTTTTAAAGAAGAGTTTCGGGAAGTTTTGGATAATTACCGGGTTTCTCTGGAAAAAGTCAGCGAATTGCCTGAAGAAGCAAATTTTACCCCTACCCTCATCACCAAGGAAAACAGGAGGCAAGAAGTGTCTTCCTGAATCGAAGGATATTTAATATATGGATAAAACCAAGCAAGAATCGACACTTCTTAATAGCTTAAAGTTACAGTTGGACAGTCTGCAGCAGAAAAAACAGGCGGTCTATTTTAGCCTAGAAAGTTTGGAACAGGAGATTGCGGATAAAGCGCTGCGGCAAGAATCCTTGGAGCGCTCCCTACAAGAAAGTAAAAAAATTGCTGCGGAAATAGAAGAAAAAGCTCATTCATCGGCAGCGAAAATTTTAGCCGAAGCAGAAGCCGTAGTAGCAGCCAAAAGAGAAAAGTTATTGGCCGTTGAACAGGAAATTAGTCGTCTACAGGGCGAACGCTTTAGCCGATTACCAGCAAGTAAAGCTGCCGGGGATGAGTATGCTTATGATGATAATACTTATAGTATGAAGATCGTGGGATTTGTCAATGCCCGCCATTTTGTGGTTTTCGGGGATACAACCGGCCCCGTACATGCTCATTCCTGGCAGATAGAAACGGTAGTGAACATCCCCCGGGAAATTAGTGAGACGATAGAATTTAGCCGGGTTTCCCAGATCATTACGGCTGCGCTGGAGCCCTATGAAAACACCATCTTGAACCAGGTTCACCCTTTTGATCTTATCCAACCGACCACCGAAAACATCGCAATGTACTTTTTCAACCGGCTTAATGAATTTTTAGCCGAATTGGGCTTAAGCTTAAGCCAGTTGAATCTCTGGGAAACTCCCACCCGGGGGATTCAAGTTAATCATCATAACCTAGTTCTCGATGAAAAAATTGCCTTTCTGCTTAAAGCCCGGGAGGCAGCAGCGGCATTAGACCCTGATTTTACCGAACTAGATCAAAAAGAAAAGGCAGCGGTTAAAATAAAAGCCTGGTTTAAGCCTGCGTCGGCTATCATTTCAGCCGGTTCCCTGCGCGCCCCTTATTCGATCCGGCAGTATTTACTGGCGGCAACTTTAATTTTGTTCTTTTCTCTCTTGCTCTACCAGCATATACTTTGGCCCCCGGTGGAGCAGCGCTTTCCCTGGGGTGCAGATAGCTGGGGACATCTTTTTAAAGCGGAAATGCTCTACGAACAGATTCAGCAGGGAAACTACTACCCTCAGTTTACGGAATACTGGTACAATGGGGTTCAGCCTTTCCGCTACTGGGCGCCTCTGCCTTATTATGCCTTAGCTCTGTTGCGGGGCATAAGCGGCGATATTTTTACCGCTGGAAACCTCTATATCTATTTATGCGCTCTTTTAGGGGCCCTCTTTTGGCTCTTACTGTCACGGAGGATGGGGCTCTGGCCCGCAGTTATAGCGGCCGTGGTCTGGCTGCTCTGGCAGGACCATGTACGGGTAGCTTTTTCCGAAGGCAACTTGCCACGGGCACTGGCTACCGCCTTGCTGCCCCTTTTGTTTGCTCTTTTTCTACATATTATAACCCAGCAGAAATCCAACAGGGCCATCATCGTGCTTATCGTAAGCGTACAATTGGCTCTGCTTTGCCATGCCATGATGGCGGCCGTTTATTGCCTCTCTTTAGCCCTATTTGCCTTTTTTCTCTGGGTTTTTCAGGGTTGCAGCATCAAGGACCTAGCTCGGGGCATCCTGGTGCTGGTTGCGGGAATTCTCAGCTCGTCCTGGTGGCTGCTGCCCAGCTTGATTGGGGGTATCACCGGCATTGATGCCCAAGCGGTTAAGGAAGTAGTACAGTTCGTTCCGGCCCATATTTCTTTTTCTCCCCTGCACCGTTTCACCCATGTGGATACCTTTTACTGGGGCATAAGTCTCGTTCTGCTTCTTCTAGTCAGCTTTATCACATGGAAATCAAAGCCCGCTTGGGCTAAGAGCCTTGCGGTTTGCGGCCTGATCCTGCTTCTCATTACCTTGCCCTTGTTTCGGGCTCTATATCTAGTTCTGCCGCTAAGCCATTTGCTTTGGCCCTTACGTTTCAGCGGCTTTGCCGCTTTGGCTATCATGGCCTCCGGTTTAGCTTTTGAGCTAGAGGGAAAACAACGCCCCCCCTGGCTACAGTCTTCTTCCGCTATAGGCCTGCTTTTGGTATTTATATCCGCATTTTTATTGGTTGATTCTTTAATTTCTTTCCGTCTGCTTGCGCACACCGAAACGAGGCCTTTTACGATCATCCAGACGGGGGAATTCATTAAACACGATCCGGGATGGAGAGTGGCCACTATTGATTTGAGCCAACTCGAGTCAGCCCCTTCCTTTGTTTTTTCCGAGACCGCCGGATTAGAACAAGTATTTGGCTGGGCTTGGCAGGGAGCGGTTACTTCCCGCAATATCATGCTGCTCAATACCAGCTTGGAGCAGCAGTATTACCCGTTTTTGTTTCGCTCCTGTGTAGATTTGGGAGCCACCGATCTGGTAGTCAAAGAAGATGTGATTACGGACCCCGAGGCTTTTCACCAGGCTGCAGCCATGGCTGGTTATCAGCAGCGGAATAAGTTTACCGAAATAAGCGTCTGGCGGAATATTGACCGGCCTTACCTGGTGGCAAAGAACCCCCGCTGCCTAGTAATCGGTAAACATGCCGGAACGATTGCGGTCCAATTCCCCGAGGTAGAGATGGCTTTGTCTCCCTGTATCGATGACTACACCCTAGAAAAGTTGGAGCAATACCCCATGCTAATTCTCAGCGGGGCAAGCTGGAATTCCAAAAAACAAGCTGAAAAGCTAATTACCGACTATGCCCTATCCGGAGGCCAAGTTTTTATCGAAATGGCGGGAATGCCCTCCAATATACTAGCTAAACAGCCGGAATTTTTAGGGGTTTACGGCGAACCGGTGAGTATCCGGAAGGAAATTGAAGTCCGGGGCGAGGAGATTCGGGTGATTTTGCCTCCGCTCTTACACCAAGAAGGAGCGTGGATGGCTTATGTCCCGATGGGCCTAGATGAGGTGGAATTGGAGTTTTCCTATTATGGCAACCAGGCTCCGATCCTGGGTTATAAAATAATTAAGGGCCAGAAGATATGGTTTCTGGGGGCTAACTTGAGCTATCATGCTTACCAAAGCAGGGATTCGGAAAGCGCCCAGCTGTTGCAAAATATTTTAGGCCTGAATCCGGGATATGCAGGAGATACCCTCCTTCCCCTACAGGACTATGCAGCCAGCGAAGAAGGATATCGTATGTCCTACCAGTTGGAGCAGGATCGGGAAATGATTGTACCTATTTCGTTTATTGATGGTTTGGTAATAAAACTGGATGGGAATAGCATAGAAGCGGATAACTACGAAAACCTGCTCAAGCTGCATTT
>JAAYQE010000098.1 GCA_012519455.1 Syntrophomonadaceae bacterium | reverse complement strand
GCACAATTTATTAATGACATTTCGATGCAAGAACCTTTAGTGGTAACCTCTTATCGAGACCGTTTAGCCCAGCGAATTAAAGAAATGATTAGCGAAAGCCTGGTGGAGGAAAGTCGTTTAGCGACGGAGGTGGCAATATTTGCCGAACGTTCTAGTATCACGGAGGAACTAGTACGCATAAACAGCCATCTACTCCAGTTTCAGCGGATTATTAAAGCCGCAGAACCGGTGGGAAGAAAGTTAGACTTTTTAATTCAGGAACTCCATCGGGAAATAAATACGATCGGGTCAAAAGCGAATGATACAGTTATTTCCCACTTGGTAGTAGAGGTTAAGGGTGAATTGGAAAAGATAAGAGAACAGTTACAAAATGTTGAATGACCCGATAAACCTTTATGGGTGGCAAATTTAGTGAAGGAGGTGAATCCTGGTACACTATTGACCAGGAGGTTGGGTGGATATTAAATTAATCAATATAGGCTTTGGGAATATCGTTTCTGCCAACCGGATTGTGGCTATTGTCAGTCCTGAATCAGCCCCAATAAAACGAATTATTCAAGAAGCAAGGGAAAGAGGAATGTTAATTGACGCTACTTATGGCCGACGAACGCGGGCGGTGATTATCTCGGATAGCGATCACGTTATCCTGTCCGCCGTGCAACCGGAAACAGTAGCTAATCGTTTATCTGTAAAAGAAATTGCGCATCCAATGGAGGAAGTTGATTAAGGGATAAGAGCAGTATTGGTCGTAATTTTACAGTATTGAGTTTAGAAAGGGAAATTATCTATGACCCGGGAAGGTATACTCCTGGTAGTTTCCGGTCCCTCAGGGGTGGGAAAAGGTACTTTATGCGCCGCTTTACGTAAAGAAATATTAGATATAGAATATTCTGTTTCCGCGACTACTCGTTCTCCTCGACCAGGTGAGGTTCATGGACGTGATTATTTTTTTTATACGCGAGCCGAATTTGAGAGTATGGTTAAAAAAGGGGAACTTCTAGAATGGGCTGTAGTTTATAATCAATTATATGGAACGCCGAAAGAGTACGTTGAAAGTGTACTGGAAGAGGGGAAAGATATCATTTTAGAAATCGATATCCAGGGTGCCCGACAAATAAAGCAAAGCTATCCTAAAGGAGTATTTGTTTTCGTAGCTCCGCCTTCTTTGGAGGAACTGCATAAACGTTTGGTACAACGGGGTACAGATTCTACGGAAGAGATACAACGGCGTTTAAGCTTAGCCCAAGAGGAGCTGCAAAGAGCCCTGGAATATGATTATCTTGTGCCTAACGAGGACCTGGAACAGGCGGTCTTGAACCTTAAGTCGATTTTACTGGCGGAGCGGTGCCGAGTAGAGCGTATTAAGGATAAGATTACAGGGTTCTCAAAAAGGAGGAGGTCCAGTGGGTAAGCAGCAACCTTCGGTCGATCAAATAATAGAAGAAATTGGAGGCAGTAGATATACTTTAGTTATTGCCGCGGCTAAGCGAGCCCGTAAGATAACGGAAGGAGAGCCGGCAATGGCTAAACCGCTTTCCAATAAGCCAGTGTTGATTGCCTTGCAGGAGATAGCCGACGGGAAAGTGAAGTGGGAAGAGCCTAAGACCGGGATTAAGTAAAACGGAAGGTACTGACTTTCGGAATGACTAGAGGCGAAAGCAGTACCCTTTCTGTGTTTGCCGTAATAGATTTAATGAGGAGGAAAAAAGTGCTGCGTGGAAAAGTCATTGTAATTGGAATTTGCGGGGGAATAGCGGCCTATAAAATGGCTGAAGTGGTGAGTCGTTTAAAAAAATTAGAGGCTGAGGTTTACGTTATTATGACCCCGGCTGCTACAGAGTTTATTACCCCGATGACCTTGAGTACTCTATCACAGAATGCAGTTGCCGTCGATATGTTTTGGCAGACGGGGGATCCTCATATTCAACATATTGAGCTAGCCCAGCGGGCCGATGTGATTTTAATTGCTCCTGCTACGGCGAACATGGTGGGGAAAATAGCGGCCGGTATTGCCGATGATTTACTTTCTACGACGGTTTTAGCGGCAACGGCCCCAGTCATGCTCGCTCCTTCCATGAATGTGCATATGTATGAAAATCCGATTTTTCAGGAAAATCTTAAGCGTTTACATCGTTTTGGTTATCAAATCGTTTCGCCCGGGGCCGGTTTTTTAGCTTGTGGAGATACCGGACCTGGACGCTTGCCGGAGCCGGAAATCCTGGTTCAGGAACTTGTCCGTTTTTTATCTCCGCTCCAGGATTTAACGGGAAAAACGGTTCTGGTTACGGCCGGGGGGACCCAAGAGCCTTTAGATCCAGTACGGTATTTAACTAACCGAAGTACGGGGAAAATGGGATACGCCATCGCGGAGGCCGCGCAAAAACGCGGGGCCCGCGTAATTTTGGTTTCCGCCCCTACTACCCTAGAACCACCGGCCGGAGTAGATATAGTCCCGGTTACTACGGCCCAGGCCATGTACCATGCGGTAATGGAGCATTATCCCCAGTGTGATGCTGTAATAAAAGCGGCGGCCGTCGCTGATTACCGTCCCCGGCTAGCGGCTAACCAAAAGATAAAAAAAGAGGAAAATAATTTAGTTATTGAATTAGAACGAAACCCCGATATTTTGTTTGAACTTGGTTTACAGAAAAACCATCAGATTCTAGTTGGATTTGCGGCTGAAACGCAGAATTTAACGGAGTATGCTGGAGAAAAAATAAAGAAAAAAAACCTAGATTTTATTGTAGCTAATGATGTAACCAGAGAAGGGGCCGGTTTTGGTACGGATACGAATATTGTCACTATTGTTTATCCTGATGGACGTATGGTACCGCTTGCTCAGATGTCCAAGCTTGAAGTTGCTGATCGTATCCTGAATGAGATGACCGCTTTACCCCGCTGGAAAAAGTAATATCTATCTTGGAAGATTAAAGGAGGGAAGATAAAAGCAATGAATCGTAAGCTATTGACTTCTGAATCAGTTACCGAAGGGCATCCAGATAAGATTGCCGATCAAATTTCCGATGCAGTACTAGATGCAATGCTGGAGCAGGATCCGATGTCCCGCGTTGCTTGTGAGACTTTAGTGACTACCGGTTTAGTTCTGGTTGCGGGAGAGATTACGACTAATTGTTATGTGGATATACCAAAATTAGTACGTGAAACTATACGAGACATAGGTTATACCCGGGCTAAGTATGGGTTTGATTGTGACACTTGTGCGGTACTAACCTCCATAGACGAGCAATCGCCGGATATTGCCCTAGGGGTTAATCAATCCTTGGAAGCAAAAATGGGAGAAAAGTTAGATATTGAAGCGATTGGAGCAGGGGATCAGGGCATGATGTTTGGTTATGCTACTAACGAAACGCCGGAGTATATGCCTATGCCCATCGCTCTAGCCCACAAGTTGGCTCAACGGTTATCTTTTGTACGTAAAAACGGGGAAGTCCCTTACTTACGGCCTGACGGGAAGACCCAAGTCACGGTTGAGTACGAAGGGGACCAGCCGGTCCGCGTAGGAACTATTGTTATCTCAACCCAGCATAGTCCTGATGAAGAACTAGCCGTCATCCGCGAAGATCTGATTTCCAAGGTTATTCGGCCGGTCATTCCTACTCATCTGATTGATGGCCGTACCCGGTACCTGATTAATCCAACGGGACGCTTTGTGGTAGGCGGGCCACAAGGAGACTGCGGTTTAACCGGGCGTAAAATCATTGTGGATACCTATGGGGGGATCGGCAGACATGGAGGAGGCGCTTTTTCAGGTAAAGATCCGACTAAAGTGGATCGTTCGGCTACCTACGCTATCCGGCATGTAGCTAAGAATATCGTAGCTGCTGGTCTGGCCGATCGATGCGAGGTACAAATAGCTTACGCTATTGGGGTAGCGCGGCCGGTTTCAATTATGGTTGATACCTTTGGGACCGGTAAAATCTCTGACGAACGTTTGGTGCAGCTAATTTATAAACATTTTGATTTACGTCCCGCTGCGATTATTCAACGGTTGGATCTCCGACGGCCGATTTATCGCAAGGTAGCCGCTTATGGTCATTTTGGACGGAACGATCTAGATCTTCCCTGGGAGCGGTTAGACAAGGTAGATGTTTTAAAACAGGAAGTTAGCTTATAAATTAAGACTTTAAGCCTTTCAAGGAAGGAATTTATTTTTTGAAAAGAGTTTTGGCCGTACTGATTAAACAGAACCGGTTAAAATTCTTTTTTTAAGTATCCATTAAAATAACTCGCTCTATTGGGCCAGTTTCTAGCGTGTCGGGACAATTTTTGGTATACTAAAATTATAGGAGGGGTAGCGTGTGGCTCGGAGATTTGCCCAGGTTGTTTTATTCCGTGAACATGAACGTTTAAACCGTCTCTTTAGTTATGCAATACCTGAATCCCTGTCACCGCCACCGGAGGTTGGGTCACGCGTGTGGGTGCCATTTGCCCGGGAACACCTGGAAGGGTTTGTCGTAGGATTTACTAAAATGCCGGAAGTAAATGAGGTTAAAGAAATTGCGCAGGTCCTGGGGGAGGGACCTGTTTTTAGTCCAGAGCAGATCGAATTGGCCCGCTGGATGGCTGATTATTATATGTGTCCTTTGATTCGAGTTTTAAAGTCGATGTTTTTGCCTTCTCCTCCCTCGCGAAGTAAAGCAACCGTAAGTTTAGTAGCATTAGGAGAAGAAGAATGGCTAGAGGTGCTTGCCTATTGGGAAAAGATTCATTCCCCAACGGCCCGCTTGATTAATTTCTTATTGGAGAGAGGAGAAACTTCGGAAAAACAGCTGGCCCGCCTGGGGATTGAAAACTGGGAAGTTATTCTGGAACGTCTGGAAAGCTTAGGCTTACTACAACGGGAGACTCGACCAGTAGTGCGCAGCCGTGTTCCTGAAGATAGGGTCGTTGAACTAGCTCTAAGCACGGAGGAGGCCAGCGCTTACCTGGAAAAAATACGCAGACGGGCCCCGCGTCAAGCGGAATTACTTTCTTTATTGCTTCAGGAAAAATCAATTTTATTAACGGAATTATCCACTAAATATGGCATCAAAAAGACTTTCTTGCAAGCTTTATTTAAGAAAGGGATAATTAAAATAAACCTGGGGGGGAAAAAACTTTCGCCGGCACTAAACTTAGATGGTTTTGCGGAACACCCGATTAGTGGGGAGGAGCGGTTAGCTAAGCCCGGTCGGGAAATAGCTTGGTCATTGAACCCTGAACAGAAAAAAGCTTATACGCTTATTCAGCAGGCGCTTAATCAGGCGGACGCCGGCCTTCCGGTAGCTCCTATAGTATTACATGGGGTT
>JAAYQE010000097.1 GCA_012519455.1 Syntrophomonadaceae bacterium | reverse complement strand
CAAAAAAGAATTTTCCTCCGGGTTAAGTTTTTTTTTGGTATCCATATCTATCCCCCTGCTATTCTTTAACCCTTTATCCGGTAAACCATTCCTTACCAAAAGGTATGTCTAAAGCAAGGGGAATATTACCTTATATTACCTTATACAGCCTTTTTAGAGCGTTTTCAAAACAGAATTTTTTCGCGGCGTAAACTTATATTCAACAACAGCCCGACGGAAATCAGGTTAGCCAACATGGAACTGCCTCCGTAACTCAAGAAAGGTAAAGGAATACCGGTTATAGGCATAATGCCAATGGACATTCCCACATTTTGAAGAATATGAAACCCCCACATAGAGGCCACCCCAACGGCAATCAGGGTACCAAACTGATCACGCGACTTAAAGGCGATCTGTAATACCCGGTAAAGTAATACAAAATAAAGGCCCAATAATAACGAAGCCCCTAAAAAGCCTAGCTCCTCGCCGACAACGGAAAAAATAAAATCGGTATGGTGTTCCGGCAAGAAATTACCCTGTACCTGCGTACCGTTAAACAGACCTTTACCCCAGAATCCACCAGAACCAATGGCCACCAACGATTGAATGACGTGCCATCCCGCCCCACGTCCACCTCGACCATCCATATAAGGATCAATAAACACGATTAAACGACGAATTTGATAATCCTCCAGAGGCAGGGGTAAACCAAATTTAACGTGACCGACTAAAGCGGCGATAATCAAAAGCAATCCCGCCCCTAAGAGCTTTAAAAGCAAACTAGACCTTGCCCCGGCCACATATAACATTCCAAACATAATGGCAAAAAACACTAGCGAGGTCCCTAAATCTGGTTGTAATAGAATTAAGAATACGGGAATGCCTATATGTAAAAAAGCAGGCAAAAGATCACGTAAACGCTCCATGCGATCCTGACGTTTAGTTAAAAACGCAGCAAAGGTGATAATTACCATCACTTTGGCCAATTCCGAAGGTTGACCGCCGAGTGGTCCCAGGCTTAACCACAACTGGGCTCCTTTCGCTGTACTACCGACTAACAATACGGCTAGTAGCAATATAATATTAAAGGCGTAAATATAGCGTGTGTAGCGAAACAATACCCCATAGTCGAATAATAGGACCACAAATAAAGAAAAAAGACCAATTATTATCCAAAGGATCTGCTTTTTTACAAAAAACCATTGATCCGTATTAACATTTAAGGTGGCACTGCTCAAAATCAGGAGACCCATGATCAGAACGACTACCACCGTGATAATAAAAGCTAGATCTAAATTTTTTAATAATTTACGATTAAAAATCAATTCTATACCCCCGACTACCCTACCCTTACTCTCCTGAAGAAATAAAATTAACGTCTATTCCCTATAAGATTATATTCTAGGGAAAAAGAATAGTCCAGGGTCAAATATGTGGCAACTCAGATCTTTTATCGCGGGGTTACTGGTTCCCGGGTCAGACGTTTAACCCGCAGGACTGGGATATTAGCCATTAAAGCAACCGAATTGTCGGCCTGATTCAAACTAACTTCCAGGGCGTCCTCATCTATTTCCATATAATGGGAGATAACTTGAATCAATTCTTCTTTTAATGATTCGAGTACTTCCGGTGAAACATTTACGCGATCGTGTACCAAGACTAACCGTAAGCGCTCGCGAGCAATATTCTTACTGCTGCTTGCAGGATCACGCCCTAAGAAACGCATCAAGAATTCGAGCAAGATTACCTACCCCCTTTCAAACCAGGCTTTCCGCTTATCTAGCATTGCTCAGGCCAAAAATCCTTCTAAACCAGGGCCTCCATCCCTCATTAGCCTCTAGATTTAAAAAGGGGACTTCTTCTCCAAGTATCCGGCGCGCAATATTACGGAAAGCCTGTCCTGCCCGGGAGGAAGAATCGAGAACTGCGGGTTCTCCCCGATTAGTGGAGATTAATATTTTTTCATCTTCCGGCACTACTCCAATCAAATCTATCCGTAAATTATCCAGTATATCTTCAACGTCTAGCATGTTTCCTCGCTTAACCATATTCGGCCGGATACGGTTCACGATCAGGCGGGAGTTAGTGATTTCCGAAGCCTCCAGCAAACCAATAATACGGTCAGCATCACGCACCGCAGAAATCTCCGGATTGGTTACCACCAAAGCTCGGTCCGCGCCGGCTACGGCATTTTTAAATCCCTGCTCTATGCCGGCCGGGCAATCTATTAAAACATAATCAAAGTCTTGTTTAAGTTGAGCACTAAGTTCGCGCATTTGTTCCGGAGTAACTGCTGTCTTATCCCGAGTTTGAGCAGCCGGTAAAAAGTAAAGCCCATCAAGCCGTTTGTCACGAATTAAAGCCTGCTTTAACTGGCAATTGCCACTGGTAACGTCAATCAAGTGAAAGACAATCCGGTTCTCCAGCCCCAATACTAGGTCTAATTTACGCAATCCGATATCGGTATCTACTAAAGCGACCCTTTTACCTAATGCAGCCAGAGCCGTGCCAATATTGGCCGTTGCGGTGGTCTTCCCTACTCCTCCTTTGCCAGAAGTAACGACCACAACTTCTCCCATTAATGTCTCCTCCTCCGTACTTATCAAAATTTACTCCTAATACCTTTCAATTACCATAACCCCATCCCGTATACGGGCAATCTCCGGCACCTCCGGAACGGTGGCTTCCTCTCCATCCGGGGGTCGGGTAATATGCCCGGCAATGCGCAATTGAATCGGCTGTAGACGAAAGGCGGTAACCGTCGCACTTTCATCGCCGAAGGCTCCAGCATGAGCTACCCCCCGAAAATTACCCAATACAACAATGTTACCACTGGCAATTACCTCGGCCCCTGGATTAACATCACCCATGATCACTACGTTGCCGGGATATTGAATCGATTGCCCTGAACGAAGTGACTTCTCAATAAGTAAGGTGTCAGTTTGATCCGACGAACGTTTAAAGATTTCCTTCAATTCCACTTCCCCATTTGATGCTATAGTTGACCCTTTATTCCTACTATTATTCTTCGTTTTCTTCACGGTAATAGTTGAATCTTTCGGCGATAGTTCTGCTTTCTCTATCAAATCAATAGCAGAGGCCACTTCAGCAGAGGCCACATCTTTTTCCTCCAGTATAACTGATTTATCACTTATTTTCGATTTATTACTTATTGGTGCGTCCTCTATTGCTAGGTTCTCTGCTTTGGTTTTAGACTTGGTTTTTATTTGACCTTTCTTCCCCTTCTTTTCCTTATCGGAAGCGGAAGATTTAGTTTTAGCTGTCGTTCGGGTGGCTGTTTTCGGCAGATCCGGACGTGACATTATTCTTTTTAAAAAAAGTCCGTGTTCAAAAAAAAGGGATTCTAATACGGATAATTTAATTTTAGAAACATCCCGATTTCCAAGATCTACAATAACCTGACCTTCACTGTTCAGGTCTTCTAACTTAGATTCATTTAAACGAACCCGTAATCTTCCCAGTAATTCTTCAAAATCTAAAGAACTATCTAAAGAAACTACTATTCCCTGTTTAGTTTCCTTGATAACGATGTCCTCCCTTTTCATGGTCTGCCTACAACCTCCAAATCTGTAGTGCTATCATCGAATGTACAAATTCTACATTTGCTCTCTAATTCCTTCCATTTCTAAAGAAAAAGCGAGGGCTTTTTTCCTCGCTATTTCTCATTAAATCTTATAATTTCATCAATTTATCGTTACCTGGTGGTTGTTTCCTCTAAGTTAGGCGTATCTAGCAATTCTGGATACGACTCTAACCCGGACTCAGTTGTTAAATTATCGGTTAAATTATCATTTGGCATTTCCTCATCATCGACTGCTTCTATCGGACCTTCTATATCGTCTAAACCTTCTATAGCTCCCAAATCTTCGATATCTCCAGGTAAATTACCTTCGGTATTACCTTCCGGAGATAAGGGCGTTTCTGGTTGCTTATTAAGGCCAAAATATTCCCGAAAAACAGCATTCGCTACTAAAGCAGTAGTAGAACCACCATGCCCGCCGTATTCTATAATCCCAGCAAAGGCAATTTGGGGATCGTCCGCCGGCGCATAAGCAATAAAAACCGCATGATTATCCTTCTTTTTGTCATCTCCTTGTCGGCCTGATTGGGCGGTCCCCGTCTTAGCCGCAACCCGGATCGAAGCCGGAAAATCACGAAAAGCACTCCAGGCCGTACCCCCTGGAGCCGTAACCCCTTCCATGGATTTTCGTACTTCTGCCATGGTCACCGGGGAAACTGCAACTTTATTTAATAAAGTCGGGGTAAATTGCTGCACAATCTCGCCTCGGGGAGAAATAATGCGATCTACTAAATAAGGTTTATAGTGGTTACCTCCATTAGCTAAGGTCGCGGTAAAATTAACTAATTGTAAAGGCGTATAGTTATTATTCCCCTGCCCAATCGACATGTTAAAAGTATCATACGGTTGCCAGGAAGTAGCAAAGTTAAAATCAATGTCATAGAGTGATTCCTGTCGTTTGCGCTCACGCTCCAGGTTACGTAATAATTCGTTGCGCGTATTTTCATCCACGGCTTGGGCTAGTTGATCTTGATATTTCTGCTCTAATTCGGATAAGCGTTTCTCGTACTGTTCTCCTAGCAGACGGGCATTTAGATCTCTTTTCCATTGCGGACTAGGTAATAAACCTTTTGCTTCACCAGGAATATCGATTCCCGTCCGCATTCCTAATCCGAAATCCTGACCGACCATAACTAAACGTTCTGGCCCTGCTAGTCGCCCCGCCTCCTGAAAATAGGTATTACAAGATTTAGCCATGGCAGTATATAAATTAACGCTACCATGGTATCCGGTACAACGAATATAAGGTTTAATCCAATAAGCACCAGTACAATTAACTAATCTTTGTTGCGCCGTCACGGCCTGGGATTCCAGAGCGGCCATAGCCGTAATCGGTTTAAAAGTCGAGCCCGGCGGATAAGTCCCCGCAATCACTCGATTAATTACCGCTGCCGGTTGCGACCGGTAATAAAAATCAGCCATTTCCTGAGACATCGTACCGATAAAGTGATTGGGATCTAAACTAGGACGACTAACCATAGCTAAAATCGCCCCGGTCTTTACATCAATAACTACGGCAGCACCGGCTTTGGCTTTAACCTTTCCCTGGCGCTGTAACGATAGCAGGACTTCATCCATTGATTTTTCCATAGCCTGCTGTAAATTAATATCCAAAGTAAGGACTAGGCTATTCCCGGAAACAGCTGAAATCGTAACCTGTTCCCCTACCGGTCGATTATAGGTATTAACCTCTACCTGCCGGGCTCCATCCCGTCCACGCAACTGATTCTGATAAGTTTTCTCCAGTCCGTCTTTACCAATCAAGTCTCCTGGCTGATAATATTCATCTTCATTCACTTCCTGGTTAAAGGCAACTAGTTCCTCAGCACTAATTTCACGCACATAACCAAGAAGATGCCCGGCTAAAGGTTGGTTACTTACAGCATTGGAAGGGTAATCCCGCACCGGTTCTACCTCAATAGATACCCCCGGTAAATCCCGTCGCGACTCTTCTAAACGGGTTACCATCGTCATATCAATATCCCGTTTAATTAATATGGGTTCATAACGTCGCCCTTTATGCCGTTTAATCTGTTCCTGAATGTACTCCGGTGTAATCTCCGTATAAACGGATCCCAGGATCTGTGCTAGTCGATCAATAACCTCCTGAGAACTTAGTCCGCCCCCCTGCGTTAAAGTAACGGAGAATACCTGTTTATTCTTAGCCAACACCACGCCATTTCGGTCTAATATTTCCCCCCGGGGGGCACGAATAGGGATAATACGGATACGGTTTTCCTCAGATTGAGTTCGATAAGCATGAGCTTGAACCAGTTGTAACATCCCTAACCGCACCAGCATAATAACAAAAATCCCTATGATTATCAACCAGTAAAAGCGCAAGCGTTGTTCTGTTTTCCTGGTTATCATATGGCCACCCTTTACTTGATAATGCAATCGACCGCGAAATCAAAATTACCCTTGATAAGTATTGGGCCTGGTTACCGAACTTAAAGCACCTCGAGTACTAGAAATAAAAAATCTACCGTAAAATAAAGGAACTAAAAAAGTATTGTATAGAGCCTCAACGACCCCAATATACAAACCGGTTAATAAAGTTAAATGTAGACCAGCGATAGCCGATAAAATTACCATTGCCAGAGCATGTAATAAAGTAGCCAAAAAAACTACTAGTATCGGTACCAAAATATTTTCTTTATAGACTTTATCCTCTAGTAAACCTACCACCCAGCCCGTCAGGGCCAGAGCCAGCAAGTTCATCCCCAGTAGCCTTCCTCGGAGTAAATCTTGCAACAGACCGGCCGTTACCCCCATAATTAGACCATGGCGACGACCATTTAGCAAGGAGAAAAAAATAACTAGAATCAAGATAAGATCGGGTTTAATGCGTAGCGGTAAAATATCGAGCAAGGTAGATTGGAGTAAAAAGCTACCGATAACTAGCAAGGTTAGGATTCCGAAACGCTTCACGCCCACTTAACCTCCTCGCTCAATATGTATCCGAAGATCGGTCTTTTAAAATAATAAATACCTCTTCCAGGCGATCAAAATCTACTTCGGGCCGAATAATAGCGTATTTTTGCAAACCGCTGGGCTCGGCTTCTCGATCTACCTTTTGAATCTGACCAATACGAATTCCTTTCGGAAAAATATCTCCCAAGCCGGAAGTGACAATACTCTGTCCTTCTTGCACCGGAGCATCGTAGGCGATATGCTTCATAACTAGGGTGCCGGAACCATCTCCCACTCCTTCTACCACCCCAGGAACTCGATTTTCCTGTACCAGAACCACCGATCCTACTGGCCCCTCAGAATCCGTAATTAATAAAACCTCAGTCGTATACTGGCTCACAGCCATTATTCTGCCAACCAGACCTTCAGGGGTAATCACTACCATATTCCTGGCCACTCCGTCGCTTAAACCACAATCTAAAACCAGCGTACTGTACCAATTACTCGGACCACGGGCAATTACTCTGGCCCCTAGTAGATCATACTGGGTATTGGCCTGCTTAAAATCCAGCATACTCCGTAAACGAATTACTTCCTGTTCATTCTCTAATAACTGATTGTTTTTCCAAGCTAAATCGCTGATTTGTTGGCGCAGCTCCTCGTTTTGGGTTAAGAGTTGGTCAACCTGCGCCAAATATCCGGCCAAGCCCCGGGTACCCCTGGCCAAGGACGTAAAACCACTTTGCAGCGGAGCCAAACCATCTCGGATTACTCTTTCGGGTCCAGTTAACCGGGTCCTTTCGACCGCGGTAATGCGCATTAATCCGATCACTAAAACTACTATGATAATCGTACCTACCAAGGTTCGAGAAAGCCATCGGGGCAATATAATCCACCTTCCCGCTCGCTTATTCCCATTTTCCTTTTAACGAAGCACTTAAGCATACTTTCGGGGAGAAATAAGTACTCTTTTCAATATCTCAATATTTTCTAAAACCTTACCGGTACCTAGGGCAACCGCAGAAAGCGCTTCCTCGGCAACATGTACCGGCATGCCGGTCTCTCTACTCACCAAAATATCTAATCCTTGAAGTAGAGAACCACCCCCGGCCATTACGATACCCCGATCCATAATATCTGCAGCTAGTTCGGGAGGAGTTTTTTCCAGACAAATCTTAATTCCATCAAGAATTTGATTAACTGGATCAGATAGAGCTTTTTGGATTTCCTCGGAAGTTACCTTTACCGTTTTAGGTAAGCCGGATACCAGATCACGGCCTCGTACTACATATTCTACTTGATCCCCATTCCAGAATGCCGAGCCAATCTGAATCTTAATTTCTTCCGCGGTACGTTCACCAATTAACAGGCTATAATATTTCTTTAAATGTTGAACAATCGCATCATCCATTTCATCGCCAGCTAATCGTATCGACTTACTGTTAACGATTCCCCCAAGGGAAATTACCGCAACCTCGGTAGTACCTCCCCCAATATCGACAATCATATTCCCAGTAGGTTCGTGGACCGGCAATCCCGCTCCGATCGCTGCTGCCATAGGTTCTTCAATTAGATAAGCTTCCTTGGCTCCAGCCTGCAAAGCTGCTTCTCGGACCGCCCGTTCTTCTACCGCTGTCACCCCGGAAGGTACGCTGATAATCACACGCGGCCGTACCAAAAAAGTCTGTCGCCTTAGCACTTTGGTAATAAAATGGCGTAACATAGCCTGAGTCGTGTCAAAATCAGCAATTACACCGTCTTTCATCGGACGAATAGCTATAATATTACCTGGGGTTCGTCCAATCATTTCTTTAGCTTCTTCCCCCACCGCCATTACCATATTGCTGTCTCGATGTATTGCTACTACCGATGGCTCACGTAGGACTATACCTTTACCTTTTAGGTGCACTAGGGTATTAGCTGTGCCCAGATCAATACCCAAATCTTTTGCAAAAAACATATACAAGTATTCCCCTTCCTAAAGCTTAATTATATAGGAACAGGTAACGGTCTAGCAATGCCCAACGATTTCCCGGGCTTCCAGAAAACGGGCTCCTCTTTCACTTATCATATCATTGCCTTTTCTTTTAAGCTAATAAAGGAACCCTCTCCGATGACTACGTGATCCAAAACTTCTATTCCGATTAATTTTCCCACTTCGATTAATCGTCGGGTAACATTAATATCATCCTGACTAGGAGTAGGGTCTCCGCTGGGATGATTATGTACGAGAATCAAACTGGCTGCACTCTTTTTGATCGCGGTTTTAAACAATTCCCGCGGGTGAACCAGGGAAGAATTTAAACTGCCAATGGAAATCAATTCGATACTTAGTACCTGATTTTTGGTGTTCAAACAAAGGGCCCGAAAATGCTCCCGATCTAAATAACGCATTTCCTCCATAATTAGGTGCGCTACATCGCCCGGGCAGCGAATCACTGGACGTACTTCCGGGCTCGTAGATACCAGACGCTTTCCTAGTTCAATAGCCGCTTTAATTTGGGCCACTTTAGCGGGACCCACGCCCTTATGTTGGGTCAACTCCTCAAACGATGCTTCCGCCAGGTAACGCAGCCCACCGGAATGAGCTAGCACCTGCGTAGCCAGGTCCAGAGCCGTGTATTCCCTGGTGCCGGTACGTAAAATAATCGCCAACAATTCTGCATTGGACAACGCCGATGCCCCCTGGGTAGTAAGCCGTTCCCGAGGCCGGCTGTCTAACGGCAAATCCTTAATGGTATAACGATACACCGCTTCTTTGACCACCACCCCACCCCCCATCCCAACTATTGACCTTATCTATACCATAATTTTAGCCCTAGCCATGTGCTTTTAACTCCAGTGTTGATATAAGTTAAATCCCAGTTGGCTGAGCATCTGTATCACCTTAACTACTGGTAAACCTACTACATTAAAATAACAACCTTCTATTCGTTCTACCAGAACAGCTCCTTTTTCCTGGATACCATAAGCCCCAGCCTTGTCCATTGGTTCTCCGGTAGCTACATAGGCTTTAATTTCTAAAACCGAAAGCGGACGAAAATAAACCCGGGTAGTTTCCACCGCCATTAATGTTCTAGATTGCACCTTATCAATTAAGGCTACACCAGTAAAAACCCTATGTACTCTTCCACTTAGACGATGGAGCATCTGTTCAGCCTCAGCCGGAGAAGCCGGTTTTCCCAGCACCTCATTATCCAGTACCACTACGGTATCCGCACCCAGAACCAAACCGGAAGACATGGTATTCGCCACCGCTTGGGCTTTCCTTAAGGCCAGAGAGCTGACCAGATTAGCTGGATTACTTTCTACGGCAACCGCTTCATCTACATTTACGACACATACGCTAAACTTAAGACCAACTTTCGTCAATATTTCTGCCCTACGCGGCGAAGCCGAAGCTAAAATCAACTTCATTGAATCTGCTCCTTAATTCTGTACCAATGCCTCTAGTATTATGCGATTAGTATATAACCTACACGACCTAAAATTATTCAGGTTATTACATTTTCCGATAAATCAAGTAAGCCAAAATAAAGCCAATTACGGTTAACAAATTTAAACTTAAAGTAAAGCCAAAAGTAATGGATAAAACTTGTAGATCCAGGGTAGTAGGAGGTAGACCCACCACTTCTGTAGGGTTAAATAAAGTAATTCCGGGCCAGATCCGAGCCAAAATTACGCCCAGGCAGCTACCAATAATTCCACCAATAATGAGGAGAATTAGAAGTACCCAAACGTTTTTATCCGTAAAGCCTTTCAATCCCTTCCCCCCAACCCTTAAAACATTAAAAAAAGAGAAATAACGTCTTCCCAGTAAGGGGAAGACGCCAATAACCACCATTATTTGCTCGCTAATTAATCCCCAAAAAGAGTTAACTTTTTTGGGCACCTAGATAAAAGCTTAGAATCTCTAAGTTAACGGATAGATCTACATTGCGCATTACTACCTCATCTGGAATTACCAGCATCCGCGGTGAAAAATTCAAAATTGCTTTCAGGCCAGATCGAATCATCATATCCGATACTTCCTGAGCTACCTCGGCCGGTACTGCGACAATACCGATGCTCGCTTTACTGGTTTCCACTACTTCTGGGAGTTTATGGACGTCCATAATTTCTAAATTATCTAATTTTTGTCCTATCTTTCGCGGATCATTATCAAAGATTCCCGCGACTTTAAAACCACGTTCCAAGAATCCAGCATACATGGCTAGGGCCGAACCTAATTTTCCCGCCCCCACAATTACTACCGGCCACTGTGTAGTCAAACCGAGAATTTTCATCAAGTAACCATACAGTTCACCTACATTATAACCTACCCCACGGGTGCCGAATTCTCCAAAATAAGCCAGGTCTTTTCTGACCTGAGCCGAACTAACCCCCACTCCCCGGGCAATTTCTCCGGAGGAGATAGTAACAATCCCTTTACGCTTAATTTGCGCCAAATATCGAGAATACACCGATAAACGTATAATAGTTGCCTCTGGTATTTTAAGAGCCTTCACTATACCCCCCCTTACTTATTGAAACCCACGTATACACTTTTTAGAATTAAACGATTAACATAATTATTTTATATAGAAAGGCAGATATTACTGCACTGAGGGGGATCGTTAGAATCCAAGCCATTACAATAGAACGAGCCGTTCCCCAACGTACAGCCTTAATGCGTTTGGCTGTTCCTACCCCCATAATCGACGTTGAAACTACATGGGTCGTACTTACCGGCATTCCTAAATGACTGGCGGTTAAAATTACTAAAGAGGAATTTAAGTCAGCGGCAAAGCCATTAATCGGTTCTAATTTAAAGATCTTGCCACCCATCGTTTTAATGATGCGCCAGCCACCAGCCGCCGTACCTAAAGCCATCGCCGTAGCACAAGATAAGATTACCCATAACGGCACATGGAATTCTGTTAAAACACCTCCGCTAACTAGCGCCATGGTAATTATGCCCATCGATTTTTGGGCATCGTTGGAGCCATGCGAAAAAGACATCGTACAGGCAGAAAACACCTGTAACCGCCGAAATATCTCATTAACCCGCATTGGCGACCCTCTTCGAAAAACAAAAAAAAGAATAGACATAATGACATAACCGCTAATTAAACCAACAACGGGGGAAATAATCAGCACCAAAATAATCTTTTCTAGCCCTTCCCAAATAAGCGATCCAAAACCAAATCCGGCTACCGCGGCACCTACAATTCCCCCAATTAAAGCGTGTGATGAACTACTAGGAATCCCCGACAGCCAGGTTATGAGATTCCAGCAGATCGCCCCCAAAAGACCAGCTACCACCACTTCTTGCGTAATATCCTGTGGCAGTACTATGCCTTTGCCTACGGTGCTAGCGACAGCCGTACCACTTAAAGCGCCGACAAAATTTAATACCGCGGCTACCATGACCGCCCTTTGCGGACTTAAGGCTTTAGTTGATACTGAAGTTGCGATGGCATTAGCTGTATCGTGAAAACCATTTATATAGTCAAAAATTAAGGCTACAAGTACGACTATACCCAGCCAAATCCAATCACTAGGCATATTTTAAAGCCACTCCTTTGAGGAGATTAGCTATGTCTTCACAGTGGTCTAGAGCAGTCTCCAGGTGCTCATAAACCTCCTTCCACTTAATAACCTCTATTGGATCAATTTCGTTCTCAAAAAGTGCGGCTACTGCCTGTCGATACTGATGATCCCCTTGATTTTCCCGAAACTTGATATCTTCACACAGATCAATCACCTCATGGTAGTTGCTCTTTACATCGTTCAACAGTTTAAAAGCCTTTTTAATATCGTCCGTGGCTAAAACCAAGATCCGTGCCAATTCTTTTGCTTCCTCGGTCGGAGTACCGGTTTTATATAGTACCATTTTCTCCAGAGTACCATGTACATTATCAATAATTTTATCCAGCTCTCGGGCCAGCATATAAATATCTTCCCGATCAAAAGGAGTGACCAAAGTTTGGTTTAACTTTTCCAGAATCGTCCGGCATATGGAATCGCCAACCTGTTCAATAGCCGTTAATTCATCCAGCCTAGCAGGCAGTCTTTCGTATTCTTCCAGGGCTTCACGCAGTATAGCTACTCCATTGCATACGGTTTCGGAACCATCTAGAAATAGCTGATAAAATTTATCCTCCCGGGATTTGAGGTTAAAGATCAAGCGAAATCCTCCCCTCATGGGTTTTCCTAGGCTATCTGTTTTCGAATTCCGTTACCGCAGTAAACCAACGTCATTATAACATACCTATATAATCTTTTCATATTTCTTTTTTATCTTTTTAATTTCAACCTGTTTTATTATTTTCCGAACTTCACCGATTAAATACAGAGAACCGGAAATACATAATAAGCCGTTTTCTCCCTTTTGTCGCCATTGTTCTACTATTCTCCAACCGGTCATCAGGGCTTCCGGCAACGATTCTCGAATTAAAACCTGCCGAGCATATGATTTCGCTTGCTCCGCGATTACGGCCCAGTTCCCGGCCCTTGGACCTGGGGGAGCCGTAACAATGACCACCTCAGCCAAAGGTGCCAGTTCGGAAACGATTCCGTAACGATCCTTGTCTTCAAGGATACCCAGTACAAAAACCAAGCGATAATCAGAAAAGACCCGGCGTAAAAAACGGGCTAGACGCTGAGCCCCGGCCGGGTTATGGGCACCGTCTAGTATGGTTAAGGGATCCGAGACCATTAATTCCAAACGCCCAGGCCAATTAACCGTGGCTAGGCCCTTATAAATTTCGGCCTCGGTCAGGGCAAACCCCTGCTGGTGCAATAATTCCACCACTGCCACTGCGGTAAGGGCATTGATCCCTTGGTGTTCTCCGGGTAAAGGGACCCACAGGTCTTGGTATTTTCGTTCTAAACCTTGAACCTCGATCGTCTGTCCCCAATCCCCCTCCCGTCCCTCTACCGAAGATTGCAGCCAAACCGCCGATTCCCCGGTTCCCTTTTCTAAGGGAGGAGAGGAAAACACGCGTATAACCGGGGATCCCAACCTTTGGGCCGTATCGTTAATAATGGACCAGGCCTCCCCGGTTGCCGCGGTCACGACCGGCACCCCAGGCTTGATAATCCCGGCTTTAGCCTGAGTGATTTGGGCCAGCGAAGCACCTAAGATGGATTGATGATCCAAAGACACGTTGGTAATCACCGTAACCAACGGCTGTATTACATTAGTTGCATCTAACTCCCCGCCTAAACCTACTTCCAATACCGCTAGATCAACCCTTGCTTCTGCAAAGAACTTAAAAGCAATTGCGGCACTAACTTCAAACTCCGTCGGATACTCATATCCTTCTGCCGTCATCTGTTCAAGATGCGGTTGAATCTCGGTAATCAAGCGCGCAATTTCCTCGGGGGCGATTTCTTTCCGGTTGATTTGGAAACGCTCGGTGTATCGTTCCAGATGGGGAGAGGTAAAAAGACCTACCCGTAAACCAGTACTCTGAAGAATGCTACTGACCATAGCGCAAACCGAACCTTTGCCATTCGTTCCCCCAATATGCACGTAGGATAACTTTTGCTGCGGGTTTCCCAGACGAACGAGAAGCCTCTCCATGCGAGAAAGACCCAGATGTATACCCCGACGACCGGCTAACTGTTTAATATAAGCCATTGCTTCCCAATAATTCAATCCCATCCTATCCCCTTTGTAAAACCGGGTTCCGGGCTAATCCAGCCTTCACAACGGCTGCATTTTACTTAAAGGCTGGTCCCCCGTAAGACGGCGACTCTCCCCTCCAAGGTTTCCTTTTTCGTTTTAAATTCGGCTAATTTTTCTTTTTCTTTGTTAATTATCGCTTCTGGTGCTTTACCCAGAAAACCAGAATTGTTTAACTTCTTGGATACCCGCTCCATCTCTTGTTCTATGGCTCTAACTTCCTTATCTAAACGGGCAATCTCTTTTTCTAAATCGACCAGACCCTCCAGAGGCAAATAAATCTCTACTGGTCCTACAACCGCTGCTAAAGCCTGACGGGGTTTTTCCGTTTGCCCGGCGTACTGGGTAATCTGTGCGATGGCCGCTAGATTTTTAATATATCCTTCTCCCTCTCGTACAATTTTAAGGGCTTTCGGATCGGTACTAGCAAGAATAATATCCGCTAGCTTACCTGGCGGAAGCTTTATTTCTGCTCGCAAATTACGCACGGTACGGATGATATCCATAAGCAAATGCATTTCGGTTTCCGCTTCGGCAAAAATTTGCGCTTCTTGGACTTGTGGCCAGGGAGCCACCATGATGCTTTGGTGCTGGTGGGGTAGATGCTGATATATTTCCTCGGTAATAAACGGCATAAAAGGATGTAGCAGCTTCAAAGTATTACATAAAACGTAATGCAATACTTTTTGCGCCTGTTGGCGTAATGCTTCCGTCTCCCGACCATAAAGGCGAGGCTTAGCTAATTCAATATACCAGTCACAATACTCGTTCCAGATAAATTCGTATATTTCTTTGGCGGCTTCGCCAATATCGTAATTTTCTAAGTGCCGGGTAACGGTGTTAATGGTGCGATTATACCGACTTAGAATCCAACGATCCGCCAACGTAAAGGTTTCGCTATGCTCAGGTCCCTCTTCTTCGGAACTATCCGGCCTAAAATCACTTAAATTAAGCAACACAAAACGGGATGCATTCCAGACCTTATTGGCAAAATTACGGGTCTGATCTAGTTTTTCCAGATGAAAACGGACATCATTTCCGGGAGTAGTACCGGTAATTAACATAAACCGCAGGGTATCCGCGCCATACTGATCAATTACCTCAATGGGGTCAACCCCATTACCTAATGACTTACTCATTTTACGTCCCTGCGCATCAAGAATTAAACCGTGAATCAATACCTCTCGGAAAGGAACCTCCTGCATAAAAGCTAAGCCGCTGAAGATCATCCGGGCTACCCAGAAAAAGATAATATCCCGACCCGTTACCAATACGCTGGTAGGGTAAAAGGCTTCTAAATCCGGCGTCTTCTCTGGCCACCCCAGGGTAGAAAAAGGCCATAGTCCAGAACTAAACCAGGTATCTAGAACATCTTGATCCTGTTCTAAATTCAAGCCTTGACATTGGGTACAGGTTGATGGTTCCTCTTTCTGACAAATAATCTCCCCGCAATCCTGGCAATACCAGACCGGAATTCGATGCCCCCACCATAACTGACGCGAAATACACCAGTCACGGATATTTTCTAACCAGTTTAAATAAATCCGTGTAAAACGATCCGGTACGAAACGGGTTCGTCCTTGTTTTACGGCTTCTATGGCTGGTTCCGCCAGCGGTTGCATCCGGACAAACCATTGTTTAGAAACTAATGGTTCGACTACCGAAGCACATCGGTAACACTGGCCTACCGCGTGATGGTGCTCCTCTTTTTTCAATAAGAGCCCTAGATTTTCTAAATCTTGAACGACTTGCTCGCGGCAGGCATAACGATCCATACCGGCATAACGCCCGGTCTGTTCTGTCATGCGGGCATCTTGGCCAATTACCACTACCTTAGGTAAATCGTGCCGTAATCCCATCTCAAAGTCGTTCACGTCATGCGCTGGCGTCACTTTGACCGCGCCGGTACCAAATTCCGATTCCACGTACTCATCCGCAATAATCGGTATCTCCCGCCACATTAGGGGTAAAATAGCGGTTTTACCGATCAGGTGTTGATAACGTTTATCAGCCGGATGTACTGCAACCGCGGTATCCCCAAGCATCGTTTCCGGGCGCGTAGTGGCCACCACAATATGTTCGTTGCTATCTTTAATCGGATAGCGTAGGTGCCATAAATTACCGTCTCGTTCGTAATGTTCCACTTCGATATCGGAAATTGTGGTCTGACATTTAGGACACCAGTTAATTATATAGTCCCCGCGATAGATCAATCCCTGCCGGTACAATTCGATAAAAACTTCGCGAACTGCAGCAGAACAGCCTTCATCCATGGTAAACCGTTCTCGTGACCAATCACAAGAAGACCCCAATAAGCGGAGCTGATTCGTTATTTTCGTCCCATACTGGTGTTTCCAATCCCAGACCCGTTCCAAAAACTTCTCCCGGCCTAAGTCATACTTGGTAAAGCCTTCGGTCGCTAACTGTTCTTCCACTCGAGCTTGGGTAGCTATTCCGGCATGATCAGTACCCGGTAGCCACAAGGCATTATATCCCTGCATCCGACGCCAGCGCGTCAGAATATCCTGCAGGGTATTATCCAAAGCGTGCCCTAAATGTAGTGAACCGGTAACATTGGGCGGAGGCATAACAATACAGAAAGGGGGTCGACTGGGATCAACTTCTACGCGAAAATAATCCTTATCAACCCAAAATTGGTACCATTTCTCCTCCACGGCTTTGGGATCATAAACGGTTGATAAATTAGATTCCGTCATTGGTATCTCCTTCCTTGTAGGTTTTCCTTACTCGTATTTTTTTACCCTTAAATATAAAAGACTCCTTTCTGCAAAGGACGAAAGGAGTCTGACTTCCGTGGTACCACCTTTGTTTGCCTCGTAACAACTAGTTGCGAAACACACTTTCAAGCGCGATAACGGACGCTGCCGAAAGGGCCCAACGTTTAGCTTCGCTTAAAACTATTAGTTCAGCCATTCTGTTCCAGGATGACTTTCACTCCTCTCTACCCAAGAAATCTTACAGCCACGGATTTCTCTCTCTAAGAGCGAAAAGGAGCTACTCTTCCCTTCTTTACATTTGCCGTATTACCCTAAAGAATTACTTTAAGGGTATTTATTTTAATTCTGTATAATAAATTTTACTGGTACATAAGCTCCTTGTCAATGTATGCCCGTATAAACGTTTAGCTTGAAGATGATGATAAAGATTCCTTAGCTTTACGCCCCCCAATAAAAACCCGTCCCAGGACTCCTCCGATGATACCGGCGGCAATACTGAGTAATAATCCAAGCGCGGCCTCCAGCCAGAAAGCAGAAAATAACTCTCCATACAGCCGGAAAACCAAAATAGCCAGACCGTATCCAGCCCCAACCCACATTCCGGACTGCCAACCTTTTTGCCCCGCTTTCCAACCAGCGACGATCCCTCCCAACAAGGGACTTACGACCTTGTTTAACATTAGATAAGTAGATAGATAATAGACCGAACCGGGGGTAAAGGCTACGTATAAAGCGCCTGCTCCTAGCACTACTAGCGTAAACGAAAGAGCAATTACCCAACCCCACGCTACAGCGGTCCAGTTAATTCCCTTAAAGAATGATGCCCTAATCTGACTAAGCTTTAATAGTTGTTGTTTAGAAGACCGCACTTGGGTCCACCATCGTACTGGAGAAAAACGAAAGCGACGCTTAGAATCCCTTCGGTTATCCGTTTGATCTTCCTCTAAATTACGCCACACCTTCAATCCTCGACGAAAAACCGTATCCCCCACTAACCGGGATTCCCCTTCCGCTTTCCTAAATTTGCTTTTCATCCAAAACGTCCGGGGCTTATCCTTGCGTAGTCGTTCAGCTGATATTTTCGGTGCCATCCCTTCCCCTTCATCGGAATCAACCTTTAGTTGCGTATGGAATATAGAAGAAACAGTTTCTGATTCTACTTTTGAAGGCTGTACCAACTGCCGTTTACCCGGAGACCATGTCAATTCTAAATGTTCCTTTCGCTTCACCGCTCTTGACCTGAGCACGGCGTAAATCCTCCCTTCAAATGAATTCTATTTCATTACCACATTATGCCACTAAAGGCTGAAATAGAATATTTTTCCGGGAATATGCAATAAGACTACGCTAAAAAAGCATAGCCTTATTATTCTAAGAGGATCTTCTTTATTTGTGCCGCTAGTTCAATTACCCCTACCCCCGTTTCCGCTGAAAAAAGGATTAATGGGGTCTCTGGACTGATCGCCAGACCTTGACGTATTATTTTTAAATGTTGGGGCCAGCGTCCCCGAGCTATTTTATCGGCTTTGGTAGCTACAATAATCGTAGGTAGACGATAGTATTGAAGCCACTCATACATTTGTTGGTCATCCGGGGTAGGCGGATGGCGAATATCTATCAATTGTATTATTCCGCATAAAGTTGATCGATTTCTAAGATAGCCCTCGATCAACTTCTGCCAATCTTTGCGCATCGCTTTGGAAACCCGCGCAAAGCCATATCCTGGTAAATCAACTAGATACCAGTCATTATTAATCCGGTAAAAATTCAGCATTCGCGTCCTTCCCGGAGTATTGCTGGTATGTGCTAAATTACGCCGGTTCACCAGACGATTAATTAGGGATGACTTTCCCACATTAGATCGGCCCACCAGGGCTATTTCGGGCCGATTATCCTCTGGATACTGTGCCGGACGTACCGCACTGATGACAAATTCAGCGGTAACAATTTTCAT
>JAAYQE010000096.1 GCA_012519455.1 Syntrophomonadaceae bacterium | reverse complement strand
TTAAGTTATCTTTGATGGTATTGAAATCTCCGTGGTATTCATCAGTAATCTTTTCAGGAATATCTCCTTTAGCAATGCGGTCTACGTAATGCGCTGCCACCCCTAAAGGATTGATCACTGCATCCAGCATTTCGTTAATCCCGTTTAACAATTCGCGATCATTACCGCTCGCAGCACTTAAATCAGCCCGTGTTTCCAGTTTTCCCGCTTTAATCGCTTTAATTAAAGCTTGTACCTGTTGCAGTACCACGGTACTTAATGATGAACTATCAGGGTTAGTTACTAACGCTAACTTAGGCGAATCACTATTTTTCTCCATTCGAGCCGGTGCAGCGGCAGAAGCATTAGACCGAACAAAAATATTTTTATTAATTTTACTACTCATTGCGAACCTCCTAAAAATTTCCTCCTGAATATTAGTCCTAAAATCCGGAATGTTAAGCGAAAATATGAAGCGAAGCTAATTTACATCATTTGGTTTAGGCCCTGATTACTACCATTAAAACCATTACAACGCATAAGTATTTCTTCTGCCAACTGGCTATACTGTTGAGCGGCATTCGATTTAGGCGCATACTGAAAAATACTTTGGTTATATGAAGGGGCTTCCGTTAATTGTACATTCCTTTTAATCGTGGTTTTTAGTACTTTATCCCCATAATGCTCTCTTAATAGGTTTACGATATCTAATTGATTCCTTAATTCTCGATTTAAAAAAACAAAAGGAGTCGAATTTAACTTGTTAATAATTATTCCTAACAGGTCAATATCGACACCCATACCTGTTTTAAACCTTTCTACTACATCCATTAAATTAACCAGCCCTTCGAGCGCTAAATATTCCGGAACAACCGGGATAATAAAATGATCCCCCGCGATTAACGCGTTAACTTGCAGTAACGATAAAGCCGGGGCACAATCGCATAAAATATAATCATAGCGGTCTTTAATGGGCTCTAGTACCTCCGTTAGTTTGTTCTCCCGATCTTCGATATCCGATAACACCAGATCACTATGGGCTAACTCTATTCCTCCGGTTAGTAAATCCAGACAGTTAATATTAGTTTTTCGAATGGCCTTTTCAATAGAGTATCCCTCTAATAAGACCTCGCCTGAGGAAGGCGACAAATTACTATAATCAACACCAAGAGATAGTGACGCGGAAGCTTGTGGATCTAAATCAACAAGTAAGACCCGATAACCCAAATTAGCTAAAGCTGCGGAAAGGTTGACACAGGTGGTGGTTTTACCGGTACCCCCTTTATTATTAATTACTACAATAACCATAGATAGTACCACTCCTTTGATTAAAAATACGATAATAACTTCTTTTCAACTAATAAAATAATAAAAATGGGTTTTCCGAAGAAAACCCACATTAAAGCAGAAGGGTTATTTTTCTTCGGCAACCCGGCTACCATAGTATTCAACCCTTGCTCCAATACCTTAGGCCCGTGGTTTTGCGTCCTCAATTTTCATTGAGTTTGCCATTATCGGAAAAACCCCAATTTTCATTTTTTTACATTATATATAAATTATAAAGGATTTGTACCCTCTATTACATAGGACTATAATCCCTTTCCTTAATGGGACTTTAGGGCAATTAAAGGCATAAAGACCTACATAATAGCTCCTATAATTTATTTAATGATGCGTTCCTTCCACCACCTTAATCCCTTTCTGTTCTATAGATCGTTTAATCTGGCGCCAATGCGGACACTTCACGTAATCCTTTTCAAGCAGCATACAGGAAGAAAGATGAACCACATCCAGACCAAAAGGAACTAACTTCTCCACTAAACGGGCTACCCGGCGACCAGGGCAACCGCCACAAGTAAAAAAGCCTATAAACTCTGTTTCCGGCCCATATTCACTGAAAGCTATTTTTCGCTGATTAAAAGCCTGGAAACAAGCTACACCGGGACAGACTTCAGAAACGACCTCACACCGTACCACGGCAATTCGAGTTGGCTTCGCTTTAGACTGATCTTTCTCCTCTTCTGCAAATTTGATGTATTTTTCCCGTACCAAACGAACATCGTTGACCGTTACTTCCTCTCGATTCGCCTTAGCCACTTCACTTTCCACCGCTTTCTGGGCCATTTTCCGCACAAAGAATGGTACTTTGGCAATTTCAGCGCGAGCTTCCTCAGTCAACCGTATCATCATCCCCCCCTTTCTAACATCCTCGGGGACGGTTCTTGTGGCTGGTAAAACCTGACCGTAAAATAACCGCTAAAATAACGGTTAGTGAATACAAGATTTATTCTCGTACTGCGACTCACCAGCCACAAGAACCGTCCCCGTGGTTGGTGGTAAACCGCTTCATATAGGATGCCTTTAACGTTTTGCCGGTAGCAGAGCGAATGCTGTTACTGACCGTAATGATATAGCTTTGGCCGGGGAGATAACCACCCGGCGGAGGCAAAATAAGCGCTGACTTCCCGTCTTCTCCGGGAACTACGTCGTCAATGTGAACAGGACTTCCGGTTGCCTCTGTAACCCGGATGTTAGCCTTGTTGACGGTGGTGGAATCTACCTGATCATTGAAGGTTACGGTCCAGGTATAATCCAAGGGCACCTTGTCCTTATGGCCCAGATCCTGCGGCGTATCCGTACCGTTTCCGCTGTCCCCGGTGATGGTGAACTGGATACTTTCCGAGGCGGTCTGACCGGTTTGACTGGTAGCGTGCAGGGTGATTACGTGCGAGCCAGCCGAAAGGTTGTCGACATATACCTGGGAGCCGCGGCCTAGCTCGCCATCCTTATCAGAAGTCCACACCAGACTGGCCGGATCGCAAATCCATCCTTCCTGTAGGTCATAAGCCCGGCCGCTCAGAGACACCCCATCTACCGCTGCCAGGCTGGCCCCATTGGCGGGAGATTGGATGTAAGCCGTTGGCGCCTTAACCGGCACTGAAAAAGGATCGCTCAAAGCCCGGGTAGTGTTAATACCATCCGTTGCTGTGACCCGAAGGCGGGCCTGGCTTCCTCCAGGTAGACTTGCAAAGTCTAGGGTAAGCTCGTTTAAGGGGGTAAAAGCGTTTAGTACCATCCATTTTTGCCCTTCAGGGCTGTATTCTACCTTGTAGTAAAGAGTATCATCATCAGGATCAGTAGCGGTCCAAGCAATGGCAGCAGGTCCGCACACCGTCTCGCCACCGGCGGGTTGCAGTATGGTCAGGTCTGCCGGTGGATGGGGGCTAACCGAAATCGTCTGGACTAGTGTACCCCCTTGTGTATCCCCTTGCCATATTTCCAACTGGCTGGTGTTCGGGGGCAGGGGAACCTCCACATCAAACCACAATGCGTCCGAACCAGGTATTCCCAGGGGCGAAGGAGTAAAGCCCTGACTAGCCAGGATCTCACCGTTACCGTCAATGGCCTGGATAGAGTAGCTGCCGTGCTGCAGCGCAATGGGCACAGGAACTTGGTAACTGAACCGAGGCTCTAATAAATGCATCTCGTCGTTGTCATCGATCCAGCCCGAAACCACCAGCACTGAGCCGGCTGAGGTTGCAGAAGCAGTATGCTGCTGCAGGGCAGTGTCTGCGGCTGTATTTTAGGTTAAGTTCGCTGTTTTTGCGTTCGCTGCTCCTCCCAAAGATCCCAGAGAGTGGTACAGGTGCCTCCAGATAGCGGGGCTGATCCAATATTTTGATTCTGGGGCGTCAGTACCCATGAAGCTAATTGAATCGGGTAACAGTTTGTTTTTTCTTGGGTCAAATGGATGCAGGTTTTTAGATATCAAGGAACCGGATCCTACCGGCGCGGGTTTAACATAATCAGCATCGCTGGTTACCGGTTCGAAGGTGAACAGGTCTTCACCCTGGAAACCAAAAGGCGGAGGGTTGACCAGCATGTTAAAACGCCCTATGCCGCCGTCGTATTCATCCCCCACGTCGTAAAAATGGGCAATTTCATGGGCTACCGTGGTCGGGTAGTCATCAACAAGAGCAACGGTAGCGATAGGCTTTTTGCCCTGCCCGAGGGTATATCCAACAACCTTATTATTCTTGATAATCGGGATAGGATCAGCAACAAAGCCGATGATAGCATCGTAAGGAGTTTCTACGAATTTATCTGGCTGTAAACATTGCAGTATCCAGCGGATCGCGATCAACCCATTGTAGTCCATCAGATTAGCAGACGGTTGGCTGGCATCTACCATTACTGGGTGCGGTATCCACTTGACATTATGGTCAGCCAGAGGGTACAGCTTCCGCAACATGCTGTCGCCATCTATCCAATTTCCCCCGGGCTCCACAATTTTTCCACCGTAATTCGCCTTAAGCGGCACGGCCAGGATGCGAATATCCCGCTGTTCCTCGAACAGGGCATAAAGGGTCTTTTCGGAATAGCCTATCCGGGCCACAAATTTGTAGACCCCGGCACCCCAGTCACATTTGGATTGGTCGCCGGGGATAAAAATACCGGCATTGTTGTCCCGGTCTTTTTTGGGATTCTTCAGGGTAGTAACCAAATTGTCATTGCAATAAATATCCAACTCTAGGTTATTGACTTGATCTATCTTTATTTCGTCAGATAAAAACGCCTGAATGACGGTATCCTTGCCGGCTACAAAGTCGGTCGCCGGCTGGTAATGTTCATCATCCTGGTACTGATAGCGGCCCAAAACCTGGTTGGGCTGGATGGCCTTAACGCTAGGCTCCCGGTTAATTTCATATTTAACCGTTATTTCGGCCCGACCATGGTCACCATCGATAGAGGTATGCTGGACCGAGCCCTTGTCTCTAAATTTATTGTCACTAAATTCAAGCTCACCTTCAATTACACCGCCAGAGGGGTGATTTAGCTGTCGGTGAAACCAAACATTTCCAGCTATGTGTAAAGAACCACGGCACGGCGCATCCATAAGTTCCCCTGATTCAGAGTGACTACCCTCAAAATTCTGCCACTTCGTCTGGTATTGACCCGAGGCATCAATATAGTCGCTCAATGTGTCGTGCTGAATGAAAAAGAAGGGTTCAAACAACATCTGATAGCGAACCGGTTCCTTATCCGATTCGGGATCGATGATTACAAACCAGGAGACAGCATCGTCTTCGGGATCAATTTCGTGGCCGGTTTCCGGCATGTGGTACTGCCAGTCTTCCACTTTTGTTTGTTCGAAATCCTTGGGATTCCCCCACCCCTTTCCCGGGACCCAAGGTGTTATAGTGTAAGTTTCCCAGAATTTTTCTGTCCCACCGCCATAACCGTTCACGTTGTAATCTTTGCGGCCTGGTTGGGGGCTCAGGTAGGGATGGCCATCTTCGTTTACCCCCACGCGCTGCAACTTGGTAGTTCCGGTTGACTGCATATTAAAACTGTCGTTGCCATTATAGCGGTTTATAATTTTACCCTCGTCATCTGTAGTTTCACTGGACCAGGCATAATTCGATGTAATAATTACCTCCCAAGTAACCTCCACTTCGTCCGGTATCGGCGGGGTGCTAGCTGCGGCCGGCAAGGGGAGATTTAAGCCTAACATTAAGACCACAAGAATCAGAGAAAGGAATAAGCGGCTTTTTATTTTCATAACTTTTTCCTCCTAACATCAAAACTAGCATACTCTTAAAACGATTCCTTCTTCCTAGCTACTTGTAACTGCTCAACATAATATACAATTATTTCTCTCCATACAAAATTATACCACCCCAGGACAGAAGGTGGTATAGTAGAGACAATTTTTTTCACCCGAAGTTATTATTAACGAAAACAGCCACGGGGACGGTTCTTGTGGCTGGTAAAACCTGACCGCAAAATAACCGCTAAAATAAAAGTTAAAGTTAGCAGAATAAAAGTTAGCAGAATAAAAGTTAGCAGAATAAAAGTTAGCAGAATGCTATAGCAAGAACAGGCGAACAAGAGTAAACAGGACTAAACAAGGCTTGACAGGACGGTTCCGTCCATCATTTTGTTCCGCTCATCCCACTTGTCCCTTACCCTTGTCCCTTACCTTGTACCGCTGTGCCAGCCACAAGAACCGTCCCTGCGGTTGAATTCTAATTTGGCCCTTTTGAAGAAAAACACCTAAATACAAAAATCCCAATGCTCGCACCAGTGCTGTCCAGGATAACGTCCTTTAGCTGCCCTCCCCTTCCAGGGACCAATAGCTGATGAGCTTCATCCGCGATAGCACAAAGAAGACAGAAGAATAAAGCCAAAAAGATACCTTTATAACCACTGGTCCCACTTCTGCTCAAAGCCTTTATCACTAGTATCCCTAAAATTAAGTAGGCAAAAAAATGGGCACTTTTCCTTACAAGGTGATTAAAACTGCTTATATCTAAATCCGCACCCGAAATAACTTTTTCTACCGCTTGGATAATAACCGCTGTGATTCCGGTACTCAGCTCGTTGGACGCTGTGGCTGGTTGATGAGATAGATAAAATATTAAGGCCATCCATAAAACCATAGCAGCCCAAGATAGAATTTTCTTTAAGTTCATATTATACTTCCACCTAGATTTTACACTTCCACCTAAATTCTTCGCCAAACCTTTTCCGCCATATTCAGGCCGGTGGACGATTAGAACACAATAACCATCTTTGGCAACTGCCCTCTTGCCCGGCCCATGCAAAAGCCAGCCCCCCGGGCAGGCTGTTCAGATTTTCCCCCCATGCATCCCCTGACTCCACTCACCTCTCCCATCCCACCTCGGCCCAGCCGGTACATCCACCCCAGTTTCGATTCCGATTCAAACTCCTTTCGACTTCTCCCGCCTCCTGCCGGCTTCTGCCCAACTCGCTACTTAGATCACCGTCGACATCTCAGAACCAAAGCAGGTTCGGCTTTTGGCAGATCCTGGTTTCCCGCGTAGATTAAAGTACGAAAGGAGGTGAAGCAATTGACTCAATGCTTAGAAATGGTTTTCCGTTCTGCTGGGAAACGCCGGGTAACCCTTTCTTTACCCGATCCACTGGAAACCCTAGACGCACCTATAGTGCAAAAGGTAATGGATACCATCGTGACGAAAAACATCTTTTTCAGTAACACCGGAGACCTGGTGGAGGTAATCGAAGCCCGCATCACCAGTCGCGAAACCGTGCAGTTATTTGAAGCCGCCTAGATAGCTCCTA
>JAAYQE010000095.1 GCA_012519455.1 Syntrophomonadaceae bacterium | reverse complement strand
CCATAAAGTTGATAATCAATCTCGTGGGCCATATAATCCCCCCCCAAATTAGAATATCAGTTCAAACCCGGTAATTCCAGAACTTTTTTAACTTTTTCACGCGCTAAATTTACCCTATTTCTTAAGGACTTTTCAACCATTCCTCCAAAAAAAGCTAGATTAACCAAACACTATCGTTTAGAATTAATTTTAGAGCTTTTATCGTACAACGGATGGTTATTAATGGTGGTCAAAAAATCGGGGGCCAATTTTTTATCCTGAGGAGGGTAATCATCGGTGGGAGCTATAAGGGGTAGTTTTGCTTTTCGCCTACATAGTATTTTAGGCCTATGGTTCTGTTGTTTATTTATAGCGTGTTTATTTATGGTGGCGCTCTTTAACCTGAATCCAACTTTAGTTCAAGCAGCACCGATCAACTCCTTTTCGGACGTTTCCGGTGATAATCCTAATTATGCCTTTATTAATTATATGTCCCAGGAAAATCTCCTTTCCGGGTTTCCTAACGGAACCTATGGACCCTTAGAGCCGGTTACGCGGGCGCAGATGGCTTCTGTTTTAGTCAACACTTTAGAGGCCAACGCTAACGTTATAGAAACCAGCTTCCCAGATGTAGGATCTGAACACTGGGCGCATTCCGCTATCCACGGTGCCGTACAGGCCGGGTACCTGAAAGGTTATCCTGACGGTAACTTCAACCCCGAACAATTCCTTACCCGAGCCGAAGCCGTAGTTCTCTTGCTACGTTTAGTGCCCTGCCCGTGATTCCTTCCGATTTAGTTGACGTACCGTCAGATTACTGGGCTACTCCCCACATTAAAGCTGCGCTAGAAGCCCGGATGATCGCTTTAAAAGCGGAAAATAAATTTGAACCACACATTCCGCTAAATCGAGGTGAGTTAGCCCGCCTTTTTGCTTACCTCCTCACCAAAAGTCCCGAATACAATAAAGCTCCCTTAACGGGAATCCTGGTACCGGTTGAGGGACCCTTCCCTGAAATCGAGCGAACTTCCCTTTCCAAAAAGCAAACGGTAACTAAGGAAGAAACGATACAGCCACAAGACCGGGTACTCACCGGGCCTAATAGCCGTGCTGCAATAACCTTTGATGATGGTACTACGCTGCAAATTGAACCGAATACCCGGTTAATCATTACCCAGACCGAAGGGAAAAAATATATAAAACAAGACGGAACCCCGGGAATTACCGTTCATAAACTGCTTCTTAACCTGGAACAAGGAGAGCTATACGGCGGTTTGGCCCCGAAAATAAATACTAAAGAACCATTCCGCAGCGTAAAACTAGAAGACCCAGAGCAGATTGAGATAACCCTGCCTGAAGGCGTTACCCCAATCCAAGAAGGCTTTTTCTATTGCCGGGTCTTAGCCGGGCAAAAGGTGATGGTAGAAACCCGGTCAAAAGAAACGATCGATCCGCTTTTGCTTACCGAGGATAAGGTTTGGTCTAAACCAGAAATCATTTCCTGGATCAAAGAGACCGAGGAAAGAATTCAGGCCCAGGCTCCGGTCGCATTCCGGGCTGTAGACCCAATAATTAAGTTACCCGGAGAAGAACCGAAAGAGGAAGAAACTCCTCTACCTCGCCCGGACAAAACTCCAACGGGCTCTCAGGAAAAAGTTAAAACCGCCTATCTGACTTTTGATGACGGCCCTTCCCGAGAAATTACGCCCTTAATCCTGAATACAGCCGAGAAATACGGGATTAAAGTAACCTTTTTTATGCTAGGCCGGCAGGTAGAAAAATACCCGGATATTGCGAAACGAGCCTTCGAAAAAGGCCACGCTATCGGAAATCATAGTTACTCCCATCAATATCAACAAATCTATCAAAATAGTGAATCGCTGATGCAGGAAGTTAATCGCTGCAGCGATATCTTGTACCGCGTTATTGGAATACGACCGCAAATCTTTCGTGCCCCCGGGGGTTCCTATCCCTTTCTAAAATCTCAACATATAGAACGTCTAACGGAGGCCGGATTCCAGTATTACGATTGGAATGTTTCTCCTGGAGACGCTACCGGTTCCAGGAAAAGCGCTTCAACGCTTGTACACAGTGTTTTAACCCAGGCTAAAAATAAAGATCCCATTATCGTTTTGATGCACGACACCAAGAACAAACGCAGTACCGCCGAGGCTTTACCCTTGATAATAGAAGGATTACAAGAAATGGGCTATACCTTTGCCACCATAACCCCTGAAACCGAGCCGATTCAGTTTACCCGTAAACGATAATCATCCCTAGTTTAGTTTCCCTGACAGACATTAATCTACATTTTTTACTTTACAAGGCGCTGCTTTTTTGTTAGACTACAATAACATTCGCCACTATACTACTACACTTAACATCAGGGAGGTGAGCTAATGACGCAGGAGCTGATCAATGAGATCCTGACCAGCATTGGTTTGGAAAATATTTTCCAGGCAGAAGAACATGCCGTCAGCAATGACGAAGTGATCGAATAATTTGAACCTACGTTAAAATTCTTCTCACAATCAGGTTTCTGTTCGGGCTAACGTCCAGCTACAAGCTGCCCCTACCACTCCAAACGCAACCATGTATAAAATCCCTATCAAGTATTGTCCCGTCAATTGAATCAAAAATCCAATAAACAGCGGTGCAAAAGCAGAAAAAAGATTCCCCACCCCGGAAATCACACCTGTACCTAAACCTACTAAATGGAGGGGCAACCGCGTCTGGACCATGGCCCAAAAAACCCCAATAAAAAGCGAGAGGGTGCCGGTGGCTAAAGAAATAAGTAATACACAGGCTTTTACATTGGTCGTTATCGCGGCCGCGTATAAAAGCAGAGAAGTACTAATAAAGGCCACCAAGGCAAAGGGAGCCCGTCGGCCCAGTCGATCAGAACCAAAGCCGGACAAAATCAATCCTCCAATACCGGCAATATAGGGTAAGGCTGAAAGAAACCCCATGGTTTTAAAGGGGAAACCCCGGGCTACGGTTAGGTATTGAGGAAGCCAGGTCAATAACCCGTACCAGATCGAGAGAAAAGAGATATAAACCAGGATAAACCAAATGATTTGCGGAACTTTAAAAACCTCTTTGACCGCCTCCATCATAAATCCTTTTTGCCTTATAAGAACCGTACCATCATTGGGATTATTTTTGGCCAAGTAGCTTCTTTCTGCGGCACCCAATAAAGAGCTTTCTTGGGGCCAATCACTTATTAAAAACCAAACGGCCGGTAAAATAAATACCAGGGCCACCACCGCGATCAGGTAAAAGTTCATTTGCCAACCCCAACTCACGGTAATCAAGGCAAAGAGTGGCATAGCCGTGATGGTTCCCAGATTACCGCCTAAACTGCAAAGAGAATTGGCTTTTCCCCTTTCCCAAGGAGGAAACCAGCGACGAATAAATACGCCCTGATTAGGATAATATAGCCCCTGTCCAATCCCTAGAAGAACGCGAACCACCAGTAAAGTACCTAACCCGGTAGCCATTCCTCCCAGTGCAGTAGCCAACCCCCCTAAAAGAATGCCCAATGACATAATGCGGCGCGGTCCAAAACGATCGCCTAGAGAACCAGTCAGAATATTAGTTACCGCATAAGCTAATAAAAACAGGGTCATTAGCCATCCCTGTTTACCGGTTTCGCCGGTTAAGCCTAACGCGGTTATGAATTCCGGGTCAGCCATTAAGATACTAACATTCACGCGCTGTAAATAATTTAGGGTAAAAACAAGCAGTAAAATTCCGATTAGCAGATAGCGTACTTGAACCGAAAAACGACTTTGGGAGTGCAAAGGAAAGGTATTAGATAATTCGTTTTTTAACCATTTCGTATTCATATTCTCCTCTTTATAGCATTCTGTAAAAGTTTATAATACTTATTAATGATTTTTTAAGTTAACCTGACCCGCTTTAAGCGTAAAGCATTACTAACCACGGAAATTGAACTGAGGGCCATAGCCCCTCCAGCCAATACCGGACTTAGTAAGCCGGCTGCAGCAACCGGAATTCCTACCATATTATAAATAAAAGCCCAAAAAAGATTTTGCTTAATATTCCGCATCGTAGCCTTACTGAGCTGAAACGCCGTAGCGATAGCCCGTAAATCCCCCCGCATAAGGGTAATATCCGCAGCCTCCATAGCAATGTCCGTGCCGGTTCCGAGCGCCATCCCTACGTCAGCCGTAGCTAGGGCCGGGGCATCATTAATTCCGTCACCGACCATGGCTACCAGCCGACCCTGTTCACGCAGTTTTTGAATTTCTCGCGCTTTGTCTTCCGGCAATACCTCGGCCATTACCCGGTCAATTCCTACTTCCTGCGCGATCGCTAACGCGGTCCGTCGATTATCCCCGGTGATCATCCACACCTCTATGCCCATCTCTTTCAGTTCCTGGATAGCTGCTCGCGAATGCTCCTTAACCGTATCTGCTACACCGATCACCGCAACCAGGGAAAGGTCTACGGCCATCAATACCGTAGTTTTTCCGGCCGCTTCTAGTTCGTCTACCACGGCTTGAAACGGTTCTACTGACACGCCCTGATCTTTTAAAAAAGTTCGGGTACCTAAGAAGATCTTCTTGCCTTCGAGACCGGAGATTACTCCCTTACCCGGTATCGCAGTGAACGCCTCCGGATCCGCTAGGTTTAAACCGGGCATACAGTGTAAGGCGCCTTGTACAATCGCCTGCGCTACGGGGTGCTCGGATAATTTTTCAACCCGAGCCGCCCAGGCGAGCAAGCGGTCTTCCTCACCAACATACGGCGCCACGGCGATTAAGTCGGTTAGTTCCGGTTCTCCTTTGGTAATGGTGCCGGTTTTGTCGAGTACTACCGTATCTACCCGGTGGGCCCGTTCCAGGTGTTCCCCGCCCCGGATTAAAATCCCGTTTTCAGCTCCCCGTCCGGTTCCTACCATTATAGAGGTAGGCGTGGCTAAACCCATGGCACACGGACAGGCAATCACTAAAACTGCGGTTGCGCTAATCAAAGCCCGCGAAAAATTACCTAGATCTACAACCCAGTACCAAACGGCAAAAGTACCTAAAGCGATCCCAACAACTACCGGTACAAAATAACCGGCTACTTGGTCCGCTAAACGCTGGATCGGCGCCTTGGAGCCCTGAGCTTCCTGGACTACGTGGATAATCTGAGCCAGCACGGTATCTCCACCCACCCGGGTAGCTTCTATTTTAAGCACCCCAAACTTATTCACCGTGGCCCCGGTCACCAGATCTCCGATCTGTTTGTCCACTGGTATTCCTTCCCCAGTCAACATCGATTCGTCCACCGCAGAGTACCCTTCTTTGACCCTTCCGTCCACCGGGATCCGTTCTCCAGGCCGTACGATTACCAGATCCCCGATTGCTACCTCAACCGTGGGGATTTCTTGTTCCTGCCCGGCACGAATTACCCGAGCGGTGCGGGGTTGAAGGCCGATCAGTTTCCTGATCGCCTCTGAGGTTCTTCCTTTAGCTACGGCTTCCAGGTATTTACCGATTAAAATCAGGGTAATCAAGATAGCGCTCACCTCAAAATAAAGGTGGGCTTGCGGGTTTAAGTAAGCGGTTCCTAAACTGTAGAAGTAGGCCGCACTGGTCCCCAAAGCTACCAATACGTCCATATTTGCACTACCACTGCGTAGGGCATGGTACGTGCCACGATAAAAGGGAAATCCAGCGATAAACTGTATAGGGGTAGCTAAGATTAACTGGGTGGAAAAGGAAGTTAACCAAAGAGGAAGGGCAAAGCTAAAAAATTCCCCCAGCATCATTACCACAAAAGGTAAAGAAAGAACCGTAGAAAAGAGCAGACGCCACCGTTTCTGATCGAACGCTGCGGTCTCCGCTACTTCCCCAGGAACCATGATTCGCGTAGAGATCGGCGTTGCCTGATAACCCATACCAGATACCGCTCCCACTAGATCTTCCACGCCTAGTCGGTTCGGCTGATATTCCACGGTTGCTCTTTCCGCAACTAAATTAACGTTCGCCTGCTCTACCCCGTCCAAGCGATGCAGTACTTTTTCTACCCGGGCAGCGCAGGCCGCACAACTCATACCTTCAATTTTCAGTTCTATCTTCTGGCTCGGTACCGCGTTTCCCGATTCTGTATCATTCATCCTAGCCCTCATTAAAACATGGTATAGTTTTATTCAGCTTTATTACGCCAGATTTGTCTTCAATCACCATATTAAACCATCAAAAAAACCTTCATATCTTAATGATATAGGATTCTTTACTTAGCAGCAAGGTTTATTGAGGCGTCTTCCGGTGCCTGGGGCTGAACAAATTTAATTTTGTGTAAAAAACGACTTGCTGCCACCGCGGCAATTGCGCCATCGGAAACGGCCGTAACCACCTGCCTTAAGTACTTGACTCGGGCATCTCCGCTAGCGTAAACCCCCTCCAGCGAAGTCTGCATTTTATCATTCGTTACAATATATCCTTGTCCATCTAACGCTAGCTGTTCTTTGAGTAAGTCCGTTTTAGGCACCGTTCCGATTAAAATAAAAACGCCGTTAGTCGCCAGCTCCCGGGTTTGTCCTGAAGATAAATCCCGCAAGGTAGCGGACTCCACGGTTTCTCCCCCATTAATGCGTTCGACTACGGTGTGCCAAATCCAATTAATTTTATTATTGGCTTTTGCTTTTGCGAAAGCCGACTCGTTCGCATCTACTTTTCCTTCCTCGTGCATCACCACCATGGTTACCTCTGAAGCAAATTGAGTTAAATAAAGCGCTTCTTCGATCGCTGCGTCGCCGCTGCCCACAACGATTACTTTTAAATCTTTATAAAAACTGGCATCACAGGTAGCGCAATAACTAACTCCTTTACCCCATAATTCTGT
>JAAYQE010000094.1 GCA_012519455.1 Syntrophomonadaceae bacterium | reverse complement strand
TTTGACGAACAATATTATCGTTGTGGTAAAATACTTTACCAGCCACAAGAACCGTCCCCGTGGCTGTCGTGGCTGCAAACTTCTTTCCTTTACAAATTAGAAACTTTGTATATACTCATATCGGAGGCATGGAATACGTAGTTTTAAGGAGTAGATTGCGGCGATGAAGCAAAGGGTATTAGTGTTTTCACCCCATCCGGATGACGATTTGATCGGCTGTGGGGGCAGTATCGCCAAACATATAGGTCAAGGGGACTTAGTTACGGTTGTTTATATGACTTCGGGCGAGGCGGGAAGTTTACATTACAGCAAGTCGGATCTCGCACGGATAAGAGAAGCCGAGGCGGCTAAGGCTGCTGCAGTATTGGGCTTAACGGATCTGATTTTTTTTCAACGGCCGGACGGGTATCTTAACTATAATCGGGAGAACCTTATCCCCATTATCAATCTCATACGGGAAAAGCAGCCGAATCTGGTTTATTTACCTCATAAAAATGATTTACACAAAGATCATATACGTACTTATGAATTAGTTATGGAAGCTTGTACTCGGGCTAGTGGCCCCTGGTTTCCAGAATGTGAAGGTCAGCCTTGGTCCGTAGATATCATTTTAGGGTATGAAGTATGGACCCCTCTATCAGAAGTTTCTTATATCGAAGATATTACTAGTTTTATGGACCTAAAAGTTGAGGCCTTAAAACAACATAAATCTCAGATACAGGATATTCGATATGATGAAGCGATTAGGGGGTTGAATCGGTATCGAGGGATTATGTCTGGAAAAGGTGAATACTGTGAATGTTTTCAAGTTATTAAGATAAACCAATTTTTTCACCTAGAGGGGCGAGATGACCATAATACCTGAGCTTATTACGCCTAAGACTAAAACCGCTGCGATCATACCAGATGAAAATATAATCTCTGAGATTATAACCCCCGAGATGGTAATCCCCGGGATGATTAATTCTGATCCCAAGATACTTATGGTTACCCCCTTATACCGGGCCCAAAGGGGTAACAGCATAACTGTTGAACGCTTAAAGAAAGGCTTACAGCCGAAGGGATTTTCTATAGATGTAGTATCTTTAGAAGATTCGGTACCCGATTTTGCAGCCGGGGCAGCTGTAGATCCGGCCTGGTTGGGGTTTTTACAAAATGCGGTTAGGGAGAAGCGGTATGCCTTAATGCACGGTTTCCACGGATTTTATTTTGGGAAGGTTTTAGAAGCGGTTCCAGAAATCGCTGCACTACCCTTGTTATTAACGACTACCGGTACGGATTTGCATTATTACTTATCGGGAGACGGGGAAAGGGTTATCCGGAACACTTTTAAGGCGGTGAAAAAAATAGTCCTCTTTAATGAAGCTTTCCGAGCGAGGATTAGGAATAGTTACCCGGAACTATCTTCTAAGCTGGTAACTATTCCTCAAGGTATTGATTTACCGGAAGGTAAAATAAAAGGTCGCGAGGATTTGGGTTGGTCCGAGGATGATCTGGTATTTTTTTTGCCTAGTGGATTTAGGGTAGTGAAAAACCTGGACCTGGCCATAAACGCTTTAATGAAAATACAGCCGGATTTTCCTCAGGTGCGTTTACTGATTGTCGGAGCGGCGATTGATCCGGATTATACCCGGGCCATTGAAAAACGTTTGCGTCAACTTCCGTGGGTAAGGTGGCTGGGGGAGATACCGCATGCAGAAATGAAGGGAATTATAGCTTTAGCAGACATTGTTTTAAATACTTCTTATTCGGAGGGCCAGCCTCAGGGAGCCCTAGAAGCCATGAGTTTAGGGAAACCGGCGATTTTATCCGCCGTACCGGGCAATCTAAACTTGATGACCTCCGGGGTAGAAGGTTTCTACGTTAGCAACGAAGAGGAACTGATGGCTGCGGCGCGAACCCTGATCAGTAACCAGCAGCTTCGCGAGAAAATGGGTCGGGCAGCCCAAAAATTAGTCGAATCCGAATTTTCCCTTAAAAAAGAGTTGACTTCCTACGCTAAGTTGTACGATGAACTTTTACATTCCTATTAAATGCGTAAATGCGTAGTATAAATTTTTGTTATATACTTAGAATTGAGGCTTTACTGGAGATAGTTGAGGTATAATTAAATTAATCATAAGATACTAAGATGTAGGCTAAAGACAGTAAGAATATTCTGAATTATGGAAGGAGATAATTTACCGATGGGTCAAGAAAAAATTTTAGTTGAAGTCTATGATGGCATTGCCGGCGGTTGTTCTTCGTGTGCCGGGTGTAGTGCCCAGGGTGATTGCGGACCGGGTGTATCCCCAGCGGAAGCTACGGCAGAGTTAGCAAAAGAGCTGACCCAAAGTTTTGGGGCGGGAGTAGAGGTCCAGTTTATTGATACTAAGGACCAAGGGATCCAGGAGTATGCTCAATTGTGGCCCTTATTGCGTAATGGCTATCAATTTCCCTTTGTCTTTATCGGGGGTAGGCCGCGGATGGCAGGTGGTATTCATATTGAGAAGATTAAGGAGTTTATAGGAGAATTTACGGTTAATCAGCAGTAATCGATCTTGTAAGTGCCGGTGATCGTACCGCCTAAATGTCAGTTAGCCGGGGCGTTGGGGGCAGCCCTAATTGAACAAGAAATCTTACTTCGGAAAAGAAAGAAGGTAACGTAATATGCGCGAAGTTGATGCCCGGGGTTTAGCATGTCCTCAACCGGTAATCTTGACCCGAAAAACCTGGCAGGAATTTCCTAAGGAACCGCTGCTGGTTCGGGTTGATAACCCGGTTGCCCGGGATAATGTAAGTAAATTGGCTCAGAGTCTGGGATGTACTATGGAAATTAAAGAAATTGAGGGCGAATTTCAAATTGTAATAAATAAAGGGGAAACAAGCGGTACCCAGAAAAATGAGGCTGAGAGCCCTTTAACGCTTGAGCAGCGGTTAACTTTACTGGCTACTGGTGGTTGCGATTGTCTGCCGGCCCCGGGTAGAGAAACGGTCATCTTTATTAAAGATGATGCGCTAGGGGAAGGTAATCGAGAACTGGGACAAGTTTTAATGAAGAGTTTCTTATACACCCTTCGGGAGCTTCCTGAGGGCATAACAGCACTGATCTTTATGAATCGTGGCGTTTATTTGACTTGTGTCGGTTCGGATGCATTGGAGCATCTAGAGTATTTAGCGGACGCGGGAATTGAGATTTATTCCTGTGGCACTTGCCTGAATTTTTTCCATTTGCAGGATCAATTAAAAGTTGGTTCTGTTTCTAACATGTACAGCATCTTGGAAGTAATGAAGAATGCCGGTAAAGTGATTACTTTATAATTGACGTTGGATACTTTTATTTTTTGCGATTAATCGCCGTTAGAATTGCTTTAATAATTTGGATTGGAGTTGGTGGGCAGCCCGGTACATATAGATCTACGGGAAGGTGTTTGTCAACTCCACCACCCGCGGCGTAGGCATCTTTAAAGATACCGCCTCCGCAGGCGCAGGATCCAATAGCGATTACCAAAGTAGGTTTAGGACAAGCCGCATACGTTTTTTGTAAGGCTATCTCCAGGTTTCTGGTTACTACTCCCGTAACGACCAGCAGGTCAGCATGACGCGGTGAGGCTACAAAATCAACTCCATACTGTTGTAGGTCATATATGGGGTTGGTCAAAGCGTTGATCTCAAAATCACAAGCATTACAAGCGCCGGCATCCACATAGCGAATATGCAGAGATCTTTGACATACTTGCTTAATCTTTTCTCGTAGCGTCTGACCTAACTTCTCTAAAGTTAAAGAACCCTTCATCAACGGGATATCCGTTTCACCAATGGCATCTACTGGACATATCTGCCGACAGGAGTGACAGTAAATGCATACCTTGGGGTCAACCACTTTATCCGCTAACGCACCGGTAGGGCAAATCTGTTCGCAACGGCTACATCCAGCCGGACAATTATTTAGATCGAGAACCGGAAGGCCTCGTCCCAGGCTTTCCTTCCAGGTGGTTGGGTCTTCTGTAACAATCTTAGATTTCATTATTTCTTTGATTAAGTTGAGCATTTCATCCTCCTTTGGTAAACCAGCTACCTATCTAGGCAAGCGTAACACAATTCAAAGCTTTTATTAATTAAAGGAAAGTCTGGGATAATATTACCCGGTACACACAAAGGTAGGACCGGCCAGTTACAATGGGAGGCTGAACGAACCATATACCGATAAAGGGTATTGTTGGGTCCACTCATAATCCAGTGAACATTGGCGCCTCGGGCTGACTCCGTATAACCGATAGCCGTTTGATAAGGGGTTAGATCGGGTATCTTAACCCTAATTTCACCCGGGGGAAGCTGTTCAAAAGCTTGCTGTAAAATAGCAAACGATTGTTTACCTTCATCAATCCGTTGTTTTAAACGGCAAAAAACATCTCCTTCTTGTTGTATCGGAACCGCAAATTTAACTTCTCTATAGGCGGCATAAGGCAAATCTCTTCTTAAATCTCGGTTAACCGCTGAGGCCCGGGCCGCCGTTCCCACCGCGCCTAAGTCATTTGCTGTTTCTTTAGGGAGAATTCCAGTAGTTTGCATCCGGTCAAGTAAGGAATGGGAGGCCAGCATGATCTCGGTGAGCTGGCATAATTTTTCTTCGATTTGGCTTAATTCCGAACGGATGCTTGAGAGTTCAGAAGATGCTTTTAAGTTAATTTTTACGCCACCCGGGATTACGGTACCTCGCAGGTAACGGTGTCCGGTTAAGCGCATATTCAAGCGCATCAGGTGTTCCCTTAAGATAGCGCCCCGGCTAATCGCGAAGTTAAAGCCGATCCCGGCGCAAATATTTCCGATATCCCCCACGTGATTGTACAGTCTTTCCATTTCGAGTAGGATCGTTCGGATATACTGGGCCCTTTTGGGGATTACTACCCCGGCTAAGGCTTCAATGGCCTGGGCGTAGGCTATGGTATGGGAGGCGGAACAAGCGCCACAAATCCTTTCGGCAATCAAAGCCGCTTGATGGAAATGTTTTCCTTCTGCGGTTTTTTCAATTCCCCGGTGGGTGTAAAATAGCTGGGCTTGTAAGTTAATTACATCTTCTCCAAACGTAAAAAACCGGAAATGTCCCGGTTCAATAATACCAGCATGAATCGGTCCTACGGGAACCTGGTATATGCCTTCTCCCTTGACCGGGAAAAACTCCATTTCTCCCTCGACCCTTGGAACCTCGCCATGGGCAGGGAAATCTTTTCTTAGTGGAAAAACATCTGAAGGCCAGTCCGGATGAACCGCTAATCTTCGTAGATCCGGATGGCCCTGGGGAACGATGCCCAACCAATCTTTAATTTCTCTTTCCAGCCAGTGCGCCGCCGGAATTACAGGGGTAACTGAGGGGTAACTTGGGTGGTCAGGATCTAAAGATACTTTTATTTCCATAATTGCCGCCGAGAGTGAAAAAACCAGATAAACTCCAAAGCCTCCCTTAATTTCTCTTTCGTCAACGCCAACTAGAGTAAGCAAAGAGGCCCCATGTTTTTTCAAAAGGGTTACCGTGTCCAACAGTTTATTAGCGGGTATTTCTGTCTTGATTTTGTGTCCAGCTAGGACCGAGGCGTTTTGCGTTAGGGGATACCCTTGGTTAATTTTTTGGAGTTCTTTAGATATTGGATGGCCATACATTTAATACACCCCCCCAGCTGTCATAAAACTAACTATTTTATAAATTAACTGTTGAACGGTCTTGGGCATATAAATACCCTGAAAAACTAATAAACAAACCGGAAGCAGGATGAGCAGGTGGCTGACGGAGAAACGCTCTCCCCTGGGTATCCGGCTTGGTAAATCACTGAAAAACATTTTTCCGGCGAAATAAATCAAACCGGCAAACACCACGGCAATGACCAACAAAAAGACAAAGCCTAAGCCAAAACCCCCCGTTTGAAATCCTTGCGAGGCCACATTGAGTTCGCTAATAAATAAGCCGAAGGGAGGTGCCCCGCCTATAGCTAGCAAGCTGGTCATAAACACGGTAGCCGTGATGGGCAGTGTCTGGCCAATTCCCTGGATGCGGGTAATTAGCTTACTGTTATAGGTTTGGACTAAGGTACCGGCGCTCAAGAATAAAACCGACTTGCCTAGAGCGTGGTTAATCATGTGCAGTATTGCTCCGGTATACCC
>JAAYQE010000260.1 GCA_012519455.1 Syntrophomonadaceae bacterium | reverse complement strand
CCGTATTTGCTGTGATCCTCCAGGGCATTACGAACTTCTTCATCAGACACTTGCTTGAAATCTTCATAGAATTGACCTACCGCAACGAAAGAGGCTGGCCTGGACACGGTGACTACCTGACATCCTGTCGTTCGTTCGAGCTCATAGACAGACTCGCGCGGGGCAACAGGAACAGCAATAACCAACTCTTCAGGGCCTTTTCTCAAAATAGCCTCAGCAGCAGCCATTACCGTGTAACCTGTAGCAATACCATCATCTACAATAAGCACAATTCTGCCAGCAACCTTCGGGACTGGCCTTTCCCCGCGATATCGCCTTATATACTCCTGAATTTCACTCTCAGCCTGCTTAACCTTCAGGTCTATGAAGTCTTTCTCTACACCAAGGCTGGAGACAAGAGAGTCATTAAGTAGAACGGTTCCATCACCGGTCACCGCTCCGATGGCCAATTCGGGATTTCCGGGTGCGCCGATCTTCCTTGTAATAACGACGTCTAGTTCCGCATTTAGCGCAGTAGCCACCGCTGCTGCAACAGGGACTCCTCCACGAGGCAATGCCAGAATCAATGCATTTCTGCCTTGATATTCACGGAGCCGGCCTCCTAGTATCTTTCCCGCTTCGGTACGATCCTTAAAGAGCATTTCCCAGTCACTCATTCCCTCCGATTTCATCGCCTGACACTGCAACCTCAGACACTTCACCGGGTAGGAGTTTTGGGAACTCCTCATTCTCCAGCATCTCGCACGAACCCCTGAATATCGCCCCGTCTTCCACACACATGGCTCCTGCCTTTACTTCTCCATATAGTCTTCCCGTTGAGGCAATCTCCAGCCGTCCACTGGCATAAATGTCTCCTTCAACCTCGCCTGCTATTGTTATGTTTACCGCGTGAATTGTCGCCTTTAGCTTTGCACTATCACCTATGGCCACATCCCCATCTGCATGGATGTTTCCGTCAAAGCAACCATCCAGACGAACGGAACCACGTATCTCCATTCGTCCATTTGCAATTGTGTCCTTTCCAATAATCGTGTCAACCTTCTTGTTCTGAGGCGCTTGCGGCCGCCTGCCAAACATAGCAATACTCTCCCTTCTCTTACCTCTAGTGTGAAAGTTTCCACTTATAACTGACCTATGTCAGGGTTCCCAACATAAAATCGGCTAACGTCTGAATGCCCACATGCAAGGGCCATTGCGGAGCCGTCATTTCAATTATCCCTTGTCTTGCCGGAGAGTTAGGCCTAAGACGGGCTTCCTTTACAGAATCTTGCAAGCAAGCAACTCTCACTCACATAACGCTCATAATTAGTGTCCATCCCATAGGATTTGAAACGTATCGGAGCAATAGAGAATTGACGGAAGCGGGCTCGTGGTGGGCTAGTTCATATATGACCATGGATTCACTGGTTTTCCGGAAACACGAACTTCATAGTGGCAATGAGATCCTGTACTTACACCGGAACTTCCCACATACGCAATAACCTGTCCACGTTTGACTCGCTGACCAACACGGACAACGATTTTG
>JAAYQE010000256.1 GCA_012519455.1 Syntrophomonadaceae bacterium | reverse complement strand
GTTCTGCTAATTACTAATACATCTTCATTGAGATAATCTCCAATATCTCTAATATTTCTAAGTTCTGCTTTCTGTGCTTCAAAGATTCTCATCATTTTGTCATGTACATCCATTTCTTTCACTTCCTCATCCCATTTTGGGGAAAAACCTTTTCTGGATTGAACCGTATACCTGATAGTAAAAAAGGTTTAAAGAATAATTTCTTCATATTCGTTCTTTTCAATTTTTGTTAGGATAATATCTATAAGCAATTCTCTTACATCATTATCCCACAAAATACGGCCAAAACGTGAAAAAACACCATAATAATAAACTGGTAAATTATTATCCAAATTAATACGTCTTTGTATTTCCGGTGATTCAAGTACATCTTGTGGAATTGCAAAATCCACAGTTCCATAACCTACTGATTTGTATAATTGATGTCTTGAAAAATCGTTGTAAAGATAGTTATTATATTCGATCTTTGTAAAACTGTTATCCTTTGTCGGATAATACTTTTCTTTTTCTTCCTTTGACATTACGACAAATGTCCATCCATTAACTTTAATTTCTTTCATTCTTCCACCTCCATATCTTCATCTTCATCTACTACAATAGATACAAACATATCGCAGGGATCACCTTCACCACTATGAACATATGCACCATGCTTATCAGCATATTCCTCTAGCGCTTTTTGCATCACTTGATCCTTATATACTTCTTCACTTCCCAACCCATGACAAACATTACATTCAATTTTTTCAACATAATATTCTTTCATTTTGCGTATTTCGTCAATTTGTTTCTTTTGTTCATCAGTTAACAAATGATACCATAAATCATTATTCCGCATAAATACAATCCATTTCTGTTCTTTGTATCGATACTCATCATATAATGCACTATTAGCATTAGGATTCGTTATTTCACCTTTTCCCTTGCATTTTGGACACATTTTAACATTACTACATGCAAAAGGCATATAGTATTTACCAGACGGCATAATATTAAAGCATGTCCCAATAAAAACCGATTTAATAGTATTTCCACTATTATCCATGTAAGATTCTTCCGAATCAATTTCTTTCATAGCGCTTTCTATAATCTCTTTTGCATCATTTCTGATCGTTTCTTCGATGATCATTTTTATACCTCAATAATCCTATTTTTGTTTATAATCTCACTTGTGTAACCGTAACCACTACAAACCGCACAGCCAGCACCATGACAAAATGAACATGGGATTCTCACAGTACAGCGCTCTAAAAACCGTTCAATGTCTTTCATTTCCTGTTTTAAAACATGTAGCATAGTTTTACCTCACAATCCCTTAACGGGAAAAATCCTTCTTTGGATTGAACCACACACTCTAAAAATGAGAAGGATTAATATTTTGAAAGAATCTGCTCCTTCAAATAATCAATATACGATTTGTTCTCCTTATCCTCTTCTGAAAGAGAATCAAATTTCTTTTGCATTTCGACGTTCATTTCCTTAAGGGTATTCTCATCATACCCTTCTGTGTTTTCCAGGTTAAACCATTTCATTTTTCCACTTCCTCCTATCAGATAAACTGATAGGCATTCCTTTTTTTGGATTGAACCATACGCCAAAATGCGAAAAAAGGTTAAAATTGTTTTGCAATTTCAAGAAAACGTTCAATTTGATCATCTTTTTCCTTCGACTTCTCGTTATATATTTCTACCACATTTGTAAGTGCATCAAACATTTCGGCGAAATTAATTTTCTTAATCCTCCAAAAATCACCAGAATTAACCGTATAATAATCCCGGTATCGCTCATTAATGCCAAAATTATAACAAATCAGACAAAACTCTCCATTCCGGTACCCGATTTTTGCTTTATCTGTTTTCCATTCCTGCCTGTTGTAATCACCGGTCATATAACCGTTGTCATGCTCAACTATTGCAAAAAACTCTGTTTTGCCGTTATAATTACCTATATCCTCCTCTAATCGCTCATTGAGCGAAACAAAGAGTTTTTCTAGTTGTTCTAGCGCCGTTTCAGTTGTGTTCTTTCTTTCATAGATCTCCATTTCTTTCACTTCCTTAACCCATTTAGGGAAAATCACTCTACTGGATTTGATCCGACGTCTAAAACGATAGAGTGATTATTTGTATACCGGCGATACCGCCTGCAAAAATGCATTAGAGTAT
>JAAYQE010000093.1 GCA_012519455.1 Syntrophomonadaceae bacterium | reverse complement strand
TTCCGGTACTTAAAGCAATCACATTTTTTAGGGCCGCCCCAAGTTCCACGCCCACTACGTCTAAATTGGCATAGACCCGAAAACGGGGGGTCATAAATAAATCCTGTACCGCTTCGGCTACGGCTTGCGAATCAGCTGCCGCAACCACGGCGGTTGGTAGATCCCGCGCTACCTCCTCGGCGTGGCTAGGCCCGGATAAAACCGAAATACAAGGCCAGAATTCACGGGGCAATTCCTGTTTTAGTACTTGCGATAAACGTAATAAACTTTGGGTTTCAATTCCTTTGGCGGTATTAATCAAAATTCGGCCGGGTTGCAGAAAAGAGCGAAATCTCCGGACCACTTCCCGTACTGCCTGGGCCGGTACGGCAAAAACGACGGCATCTGCATCCATCATTACCTGGTCTTTATCTTCGGTTACTTCTAGTCCCTCGGGTAAACGTACTTCCGGTAAAAAAAACCGGTTCTCCCGGCTTTTTTGCATCTCCTGTACGCCATCTTCTAACCGCCCCCAAAGGCGTACGGATAACCCTTTATTAGCCAAAAGCACGGCCAAAGCGGTTCCCCAGCTTCCCGCTCCCAGGACCGCCACCCTTTCTACCACTTTTTTCACCGTCCTCTTTTTCCTTGGTAAAATTTATTAAATCCAACGCCGGCGTTTACCTATGCGCGGTTCAACGCCGTGGCGTAAACGCTCCAAATTGGGTAAATGTCGATAAAAAACAAAAGCACCGGCTATTAAACCAAATAACGCCAAACCCCAGGAATGGCCTAACCATCCCAAAATAAAAGGAGCTACGATGGCTGCGCTCATGGAGGCAACGGAAACATAACGGGTTATTAACACCATAGCGATCCAAAAAATAAATAACCCTAAAACGGCTAAAGGAGCCAAGGCCAAAATCACCCCGGCCGCGGTAGCTACCCCTCGTCCTCCGCGAAAACCTAAATACACGGGCCAATTGTGGCCTATGATAGCCACTAAACCGGCGAGAATTGGGAATAACTCTCCCCCGACCAGCCAGATCGCCAGCCATACAGCCACCGCGCCTTTTATAACATCACCCAGAAGTACCGCCATCCCCCATCTTGGACCCAGGATACGAAAGGCATTGGTCGTACCAATATTGCCACTACCATGCCGGCGAAGGTCAAGGTTTTTTCCCCAGCGGCCAATCAAGTATCCACAGGGTATGGCGCCTATCAAATAACTAACAAGGATGATAAACCAGGCCATATAAAATCCCCCCAAGAAAAAGTTACTACCTTCTGCCAAGCTCTATAACGCCCAATAAAACCAGACCTGGCTAGGTTCTATCTTCTCGACGCCGAACGATTATCCGTAGAGGGGAACCTTCGAAACCGAAGCTTTTCCGGATTTGATTTTCTAGATAGCGTCGATAAGAAAAGTGAAAAAGATCTGGCTCATTAACAAACAAAACAAAGGTTGGAGGTTTAACCTGAACTTGCGTACCGTAAAGAATGCGCAATCGCCTACCCTTATCCCCAGGCGGGGGATTCATCTGGGTAGCTTCGTTTAAAACTTCATTTAAGACAGATGTAGCAACCCGGTGCGCATGTTGTTCGGCCACAAAGTTTACCAGGTCTAAAACTTTAGCTACGCGTTGATGGGTCCGCGCCGATATATAGAGCGTAGGCGCGTACTGTAAAAATAGCAAGGCTTCCCGCACCGCTTTGTCATATTGATTCATGGTCCGCTCGTCTTTAACCACCAGATCCCACTTATTGATGATCAAGACGATGGCTTTTCCTGCTTCATGGGCATAACCGGCAATCCTTTTATCTTGTTCGGTTACAGCCTGGGTAGCGTCTATCAGCATTAAGGCTACATCACAGCGATCAATGGCGCGTAAAGCCCGAATTACACTGTAGCGTTCAGCCCCTTCAACAACGCGAGATTTCCGTCGTAATCCGGCGGTATCAATTAAAATGTATTTTTGACCGTCCCGCTCAAAAGGAGTATCAATGGCATCCCGCGTAGTGCCGGGGATCTCGCTGACAATCACCCGTTCTTCGCCTAAAATAGCATTTACCAGGGAAGATTTTCCTACGTTCGGCCGCCCAATTACCGCGATCCGAATGGTGTCCTGATCGATCTCCTCTTCATCTTGGACCGGTAATCGTTCAACTATATCATCCAACAGATCGCCAATATTTAATCCCAAAGAAGCGGAAACCGGGATCGGTTCCCCCAGCCCTAAAGCCAAGAATTCATAATAACTAGGGGGTTGGTTAAAATTATCCACCTTGTTAGCGACCACCAACACGGGTTTTTGCGTGCGACGAAGCATATCCGCTAATACTTCATCTTCCGAAGTAATGCCGGTTCGCGCATCTACTACCAAAAGGAGAAGGTCCGCTTCTTCAATGGCTATTTCCGCCTGCCTTTTCGTCTGCGCCCAAATGACGTTTTCACCCGGATTGGGTACAATCCCGCCGGTATCAATTACGACAAATTTCTGGGCATTCCATTCCGCCGACCGATAAAGACGATCCCGAGTCACCCCCGGTGTATCCTCGACAATCGCCACCAGACCTCCTACTAAACGGTTAAAAAGAGTTGATTTACCTACATTAGGTCGTCCAACAATGGCTACTACCGGTCTTACCATTATTATCCTCCACTATCCTTTTACCAAGGTTACGTTAATTACGCTTTCCTTAAATTTAAACTACGCTGTACTTTGCGTTTCGTTAATTTCAGTTTTTTATCTAAAACCGCCTCAATTAAACCCCGGGCATTAGTAGGGGCAACCTTAATGGCCACGCCCAGGTGTTTTTCTAGTTGGTCCACGGTCATGTCATCTAAAAATTGTGCAGTCCCGGCCCTTAACATAACGTCGGGGATAATGATCCGGCTAAATTCCCGGGCCTCTGGGGGATAGGCTTTCGCTAATAAGGACCCCAGCGCAGCCTGTAAATCTTGTCCGGTTAAAAGACCGGTAACCGTGATCCCTTCCCCAAAAAACCGGTTATCTACGGCTTCTAGTTTTACCGTTAAATTGGTTACCTTTTCCCAGAAAGGCATGATGCGTTTGAGTACCGGATACCCTAGGCGACCGGTAACTACCATTACCGAACGAAACTGCTCCAGCCCAGAAGGCACAAGAGAGCTTAAACGATAAAATTCATCTAGAAACAAACGGGCCAATCCTACGCCGTTTTCGGTTTGTGGGAAATCTTCATAACTACGGTAAGCCGGGAAATCCTGCCCGGCTAATAGATAAAACTCATCGGATAAAAAGACTAACCGCCGGCCCTGTTGCTGGTCGTAATAAGCTTGCCAGCGTTCTACCTGGGCAATACATTCCTGGGCTTCTTGCTCAGTAAAGGGACGTAAGGGCAGCAGGTTTTCCCGAAAACGCGTTAAGCCTACCGGTACAATGCCTACGGAAGCTAGGTTGGGGCCCAGTTTTCCTAAATCATTAAGGGTACGCTCTAAGTGGGGGCCATTGTTTATACCGGGACACAACACGATCTGTACGTGTAGGGATATGCCCCCCTCCGTTAACTCCCTCAGATACCGCCAGATCTGATCGGCCCGAGAATTACGCATTAAACAAGTGCGTAATTGAGGGTCCGTCGTATGTACCGAAACGTAGAGTGGGCTTAAACGCCACTTAATAATCCGCTCTAGATCCCCGTCCCGAAGGTTGGTCAAGGTTACGAAGTTTCCGTGTAAAAAAGAAAGCCGATAATCATCGTCTTTTTCGTACAAACTGGGACGCATATCTGCTGGAAGTTGGTCGACAAAGCAAAAACAACACCGATTATGACAACGACGGAGACCATCAAAAACAGCGGTTGCAAACTCGATTCCCAGGTCCTCATCATACGCTTTGGATACCATCAATTCTTCTTCGCGACGACCGTTAGGTCGTTTAATAGTTAACTTTAAGTTTTCCTCTGCTGTTAAATATTGGTAGTCGATTATATCCAGCACGGCTTCATCGTTTATGGCCAAGATATGATCCCCCGGCTGTAATCCGATTTGCGCAGCCAAGCTGCCGGCTTTTACGTGCTTTATTGATGCCCCTTTCAGGCTGCTCACCTCATCAAGTATAAGAAAATATACCCATTAGCAGGTATGTTCCAATTATGAACTAGAAAATCGGCGGCGTCAAGGAGCTTGAACCGGTCTACAGCTTTTAGTGTCCAATAATCACGTAAACCCCGTTTTCCAGATCATGAATCGCTCCCTCTAAAATTCGACTAAGATATAAGGAAACACGCTCTAATTCGTCCTGACTTTCTACCCGAAAGATGGGGGCTCCTCCCCCACTAACCCGAGTAAGATCAGTAGTAATTACGGCTAAAATAATTTCTGGGGACGGATGAGGCATCTTGTTTTTCTCTACCCCCTGTAATTCTGTAATTTTACTTTTAATCTGCAGCCGCTCGTCCCGCTCGTGTAGCTAATGGGCGCCGCAGGGAGCTTTCTAAAATAGGTACCCGCTGAATCGCTTCGATTAAACATTCCATATCGGGTTCCATAGGTAGCAAAAAGATGGCGATTTTACCCGTATCGATATCTTTACCGACCGCAGGGCTAAATTCCAATTCCCCAGACTCTCTTTTGGTGCCTAGTAAAGCGGAGGCCACATGTAAAATAGCCTGCCGCTGGCCCAGATTATCCAGCGTGGCCCGAGCATTGTCCTGTCGGGGTTTAATTAATACCGCTAACCCTTCCTTTAAGATTTTTTCCCGGTGGGCGGGTAAGCCTACATTCATCAAAAAAATCCCCTCAACCATTAGTAAAGATTCTTTAAAGGTCAAAGAAGCGGGAACCACCTCGCTAATATCCCCTACAACCTGGCCGCTCATTAAACGAAACGCGGCCAGCAGGGCCAGGCCTCCGCCGGCTACCCCATAAACCCAATTCCCCCAAAAGGTAGCACCACTACTGATTAGAGCTACCGCCATAACTAGGTAGTTACGGGCCTCAAAAACCCGGGCAATTCCTTCGATGTAGTCTTTACCCCGGGGAATCAACTCCGAGGCGTCTAAATTTTCCAGCGTTTCCCGCTCCAGTTTGCGTACTTCACGAAACTGAGTGGCCGCTACCGCTAAAAAAGTAACGGCCGTAAAATCCGGTTGCATAATAGCCGGTATGGCCACCGCCCCTAGGGCCGCGGCAATAAAACCAAAGGATATATGGGTAACGTAACCGTGGGGGTAACTAGGATATTGCCGATAATCTACCCGTAACAGATAGATACGTGCTAAAAACCCGATGGTTATCCCCACCAACATACTAATTTGATATTTTTCCACCGCTATATTCTCCAACCAAAATTAAAATTTACGCTCCTTAAGGTTTAGCTTTACGAGTATCGGCTTGAGGATTTTCTACTTTATGCTTATCCCCTTTTACCCTTTCTTTTTTATTAACTGGCGTTTTTTGAATATCCTCAGGGGAAAGTTCGACCGAAGGCTCCCAAATATACTCCAGCTCCGAGATAACCGAGGGTTCAGCCGAAGATGGACTAAGATCCTGGGTCGTTTCGGTGGAATCTACGGAATCAAGGGAATCCGAATCAGCCGAATCAGCCAACGGGCCAATAATTTCTTCCTCCCGAATAATTTCTTTGGTGCGCCGACGCCCGAAGAAATTAGTCCATTCCGAACTACCGAAATGTTTTAATTTATTAATAGTGCCTTCGAGGCTTCCGGTACTAATAAGCAGGTAACCGAAGCCCCCGAAAATTAGGGCGACCAATAACCCGCCTAAAGCTTTTAAGTTACCGCCCGCATCTTCCCCAGCTTTTACCTGTCGAGCTCCGGTCTGCGGATTGATACCGGTTATTTGGGGTAATACCTCAGCAAACAAAGCTACCCCTTTCTGGGCATCTTCTAAGCTATTTTTATCTGCCCCTACCTCGATTAGCAGATTAGTAGGACGTAAATCTTGATTGTAAACCCCCCGGCCGATAAAAATTCCTTTGGCCAGGCCGGGATGCGTTTCGTCGGTCCGGGCTTTTATTTGTTTAGCGTAACCCAGATTAGCTGAACTATTAGGATTGCGGCGTCCCACCACTAATCTTATTTTGGTGGCCGATTCTCCTTTGATTTCTGTCTGATATACCTCGGGAGGAACCGCATCGCGGTGTACATCAATTAATACTTTAGCCCCTTTTTTCATTAAAGCGGTTGCTGTTCTCCGTGAGCGGTGGTAGGCCCCACTATCGTGGGGATCGTGCGTGGCCTCATTATAAATAGTGGGTATACCCTGCGCTTCTAATTTATCCTTAAGGGTAGCGGCCACGATCGCGACCCCACTTTTTTTACCGGGAGGCATTGAAGATACTCCTTGCGACGGCTTATAGGATTCATCACCATGCGTATGATAAAGGCCGACTAAAGGTTTAGTTGCGGCCACGGGAACGGTTGTTTCTCCATCCAGGGGCAACTCGGTATCTTCCCAAGCTAAAGACTCGATTCCCACAAACTCACAGTGGGCAATATCTCCGGTCACATCCTTTACGCGGTAACGCCGGTTGTCTGCATCAATATACTCATCACCTTTAAAGACCCGTAAAGCAGTTTGATCGATAACTTTGCCCTGTTCATCGACTAAGGCGTAGTACCCTCCGTCTAAACGCTCTACCTCGTCAAAACCCATCCAGTTCAAGGGATTAAACACCGGAGCCACCTTATCCAGACCCCA
>JAAYQE010000092.1 GCA_012519455.1 Syntrophomonadaceae bacterium | reverse complement strand
CCAGCGCCGATGGTACTTGGGTGGTAACGCCCCGGGAGAGTAGGCCGTTGCCAGGCAATAAATTAAAAGCCTCGGGAGTTAAGATCCCGGGGCTTTGTTTATTTGCTTATATGATGTTTTATGGTTATGCTTAGATTAAGAGGGGGTAGGCAAAATTCCAGTTGCGATCAGCGGACCAGCTGGTTGAGCGGTATTCGTTTCTTTTTCCGCGGAAATTTGGATACGGTTATAATTTTTCAAGAGTTGAGCCGGAGTACTTCGCGCCGCCCAAATTTTTTGTGGAGTGGGATACAGGGAAAAAACGGTGTAACCTTGTGGAGATTGTAACCATGCTTTATAGACATTTAGTTCAGTCCCTAATTGAACGGGATCGGGCACTTGATCTAGAATAACCATTATTTTGTTTTCCGTATAATCTAGTAGAGCTAAAGCTAGGGCCTTGGGTACTACATTGGTGTTGGCTAAAATTAAACAGCGTTTTTCTGAACCTGTTTCAGGGACCGGGATACAAATTTTTTGTCCAATCTGTAGTCTTCGGGGGTCAATACCGGGATTATATTTAAGCAACATATCTACAGTGGTTCCATAGCGGCGAGCGAGACTATACAGGGTATCGCCTTGTTTTATTTCATACATAAATCCCGGACAAGTCGGAGTTTCAGGGACGGGAATACAAATTTTTTGTCCAATCTGTAGTCTTCGGGGGTCAATACCGGGATTATATTTAAGCAACATATCTACGGTGGTTCCATATTGGCGAGCGAGATTGTATAGGGTATCGCCTTGTTTTATTTCATACATAAATCCCGGACAAGCCGGCGGTGGAGGAGGGACTGGAGGAGGCAAAATATCACAAGTTACACCAGGGATAGCTAGTTTTTGACCGGGGCGAATGGTGTAAGGAGGATTAATCTGGTTAACTCGAGCAATATCGCGCCAATCAAAACCATAAAGTTCGCCGATACTGTAAAGGGTTTGTCCTGGGGTTACAGTATGCACCTTAATGGGAAGAATTAGATTTTGTCCAGGTTGAATTAAATAAGGGGGAGTAAGCTCCGGGTTAGCCTCAATTATAGATCGAACCGGGATACCAAATTGACGGGCAATCGAAGATAAAAAATCTCCCGCTTTAACCGTATAGATCCAACCACATTCCGGAGGTAATGGGGGAGGTAGGATTGGTAGCTGGCTTGGATTTAAATGATAGTATTCCCATTTATATTTTTCGTTCACCGGATTTTTACGCTCCTTTCAATTAGAATTTTAAAGGTCTATTTATATTACTTATACTTCTTATATATGGCTAATTTAGTTTAGTTGTGCTTGTACCAGAAAGAGAGGTAATGCTATCCTAATGCTAGAAGAATCAAGAAAGGAAGAAGTGGAGTACCGGGTTTTGGGGATTGATCCCGGATTGGCAGATACCGGTTATGCTTTAATCCGTGAATGTAATGGAACTTTGGTTTTGCAGGAGGGTGGTTTAATTCGTACGAATTCCCAAATGGCGCTTACCTGTCGGTTGCGAGAAATTTACGAGGAATTAATGAAAGTTATGGAAAGTTATAAACCTTCAGTAGTAGCCGTGGAAGATTTATATACCGATTATCGCCATCCGGGTACGGCGGTATTAATGGGACACGCTCGGGGGGTTTGCTTATTAGCAGCAGCCCGGTATGGTTTAGAGGTGATTAATTATTCTCCAGCCCGAGTAAAAAAATCATTGACCGGTAATGGGCGCGCCAGTAAAGGACAGGTTAAGGCGATGGTACGGGTGACTTTAAATCTACGGGAAGAACCTGGATCTGAGCATGTAGCCGATGCGATTGCGATTGCGTTGTGTCATCTACGGGAATTAAAATTTAGAAAGTAGTGCAGGGAAATGATTACCAAAATTTATGGCGTAATTGAAGGTTTCAGCCTTCGAGGCGTGAACGTCCGGATCGGCGGATTTGTCTACGAAGTTTTGCTTACCGCGGCCGATAAGGAAATCGTTGAGGGTCAATCAATTGGATCGGAGTTATCATTGTATACTTTGTTTTTTATAGAAGGTGGGGGGTTCGCTGGTGGAAGTCATTCTCCCGCATTGGTCGGTTTTTTAAATCCAAGGGACCGAGAGTTTTTTGAATTGTTTATTAGCGTGGAAGGAATCGGCGTTGGTAGTGCTCTTAAAATGTTAAGTGTTCCGGTTCCGCGTGTGGCCCAGGCCATTGAGGACAACAATCTTCGTTTTCTATGTACTTTGAAGCTGGTGGGAGATAGAACGGCACGTAAAATTGTAGCTAGTTTAATGGGTAAGGTTAAGGCTTATGCGCAAGAAGATTTACCCGGAGAAGAAAGCAAGGAAGGTGCTGCTCCTAGATGTACCGGTACCACCACCTCAGCTTCCGAGGTAACAGGAACGGATAGGGCTTCGGTGCAGCCGGTTAATGCACAGCTGCATCAGGAGCAACTAAAAGATCAGGCTGCGGAGATCCTTGAACAGTTGGGCTATTCTTCGGGTGAAGTGAAGCGAATGCTCGCGCGAGTTTTGGAAAACCGGACTGATTTTAAGGAAGTGCGGGATATTTTGAATGCTATTTATCAATAGGAAGGTGGTGATAATTTGCCTCGCTTACAGCTTTTGGATAGTAAAGAGCAAGTGGAGGATTTAGGACAAACCGGTTTGAGGCCGGCGCGCCTGAGTGATTATATTGGGCAACCGGGGGTGAAAAAGCGATTGGGCATTGCCTTAAAAGCGGCCCAAAAAAGAGGCGAACCTTTGGAACATTTACTTCTCTTCGGGCCGCCCGGATTAGGAAAGACCACTTTAGCCCATATTATCAGTAGAGAAATGGGGAGCAACCTGGTTACTTCTTCGGGACCGGCAATTGAACGTAGTGGTGATCTTATGGGTATTTTGACCAACCTCCAGGAGGGGGATATTATGTTTATTGATGAAATTCACCGCTTGCCGCGTCCAGTAGAGGAATTTTTATATTCGGCAATGGAAGATTTTCAATTGGACTTTGTGGTCGATAAAGGGGCTTTTGCAAAAACCATTAAAGTTACGCTCAAACCTTTTACGTTGGTGGGTGCCACCACCCGAGCTGGGCTAGTCTCAGCGCCGATGCGGGAGCGTTTCGGGTTAGTTTATCATTTAGATTTTTATCCTCCGGAAGATTTAACGGTGATTATACAACGTTCTAGTCGTATTCTAGGAATAGAAATTGATGCGGCCTCGGCCCGGGAAATTGCCGAACGGGCTCGTGGCACGCCTCGAATCGCTAATCGCTTACTTAAGCGGGTACGGGACTATGCCGAAGTACTTGGAAACGGTTATATTGACCAAGAAATTACGCAAAAGAGTCTTCATTTGGAAGGAATTGACCCGGCCGGTCTGGACGCTATTGATCTGGCTTTACTTAGGACCATGGTGCAGATTTATAAGGGAGGGCCAGTGGGAATTGATTCCCTGGCTGCGACCTTAAACGAAGAGGTGGATACTTTACAAGAGGTGGTGGAACCGTATTTATTAAAGCGTGGTTTCATTATCCGCACGCCTAGCGGTAGAAGGATTACCGAATTAGGTTTGGCCCATCTCGGTCTGCTTTAAATACCTTGAGTTTAACGCATGAATGTAGTAGAATTTAAACGCCTAATGACGGTGGGAGGAATAAGATTTAGGGATAATGCTATCCAGGGGAGAGAAGAGATTATGAGAGAAAAAGGAACATGGACAATCAAGAAGGAATTAGCTGAGACGCTCAAAGGGGGAGTTATTATGGATGTAACTACCCCGGAGCAAGCGAAAATTGCTGAAGAAGCCGGCGCCTGTGCCGTAATGGCCCTGGAACGGGTTCCGGCAGATATACGGTCGGCTGGGGGAGTAGCCCGGATGGCGGATCCATCGGTAATTTTAAGGATTATGGATGCGGTTACGATTCCAGTTATGGCGAAAGCGAGAATTGGACACTTTGTGGAGGCGCAGATTTTAGAAGCACTCGGGATAGATTATATTGATGAAAGTGAAGTTTTGACACCAGCGGACGATAACTATCATATCTATAAACACGCTTTTAAAGTGCCGTTTGTTTGTGGGGCCCGAAATTTAGGGGAGGCTTTGAGGCGGATCGGGGAAGGGGCCGCTATGATCCGTACTAAAGGGGAACCGGGTACCGGTAACGTGGTCGAGGCGGTCCGCCACATACGCGTTGTAATGGGGGAAATTCGGCGTCTACAGAACTTACCAGAGGATGAATTAATGACCGCAGCGAAAGAAATGGCCGCGCCTTACGAAATGGTTCTTGAGGTTGCCCGGACCGGCAAATTGCCGGTGGTAAATTTTGCCGCGGGGGGGATCGCGACTCCCGCTGACGCCGCGTTAATGATGCAATTGGGATCAGACGGTATTTTTGTTGGTTCCGGTATTTTTAAATCGAAGGACCCGGTTGCCCGGGCGCGAGCAATTGTCGCAGCAACGATGCATTTTAAAGACCCGAAGATACTGGCAGAAGTATCTCGGGATCTGGGTGAAGCTATGCCCGGTCTAGAAATTAGTACCTTAACCCCGGCGGATCGAATGCAAGAACGCGGATGGTGATTAGGATTAATTGAATAAGCTATTTGATACTTGCCGGTTCAATAATCATGTGCTAGAATAGACGAAAAATCGGTAAAATCTTATTGTTAAAGACGATGAAAGGGAATAGTAAGCCACATTTACTTCGGCAGAGAGTTGGTGGTTAGTGTGAACCAACGAAGTATAGGGTTGAATCCACCCTGGAGTTGGGAGCGAAGCCAATTACAGTTGGTCTAAGTTCCACCGGTTATGCCCGTTACGCATGTAAGAGCGGGTTACGATTGAGTAACCAAAAAGGGTGGCAACGCGGGAAGCCTCTCGTCCCTGGTGTTGGGGAAGAGAGGTTTTGTTTTTTAGTTCGTGATGCAGATAAGATTACTTAGCAGGTGTAAGATTTTATGGTTGGAGTTTGGGGCTATCAGCCTCGTTGGATAACATTTCTTGAGGGGAGGAACAAAGTGTTTCAGGAAAAGCAGTATTTACATTTACCCGGTCCAACCCCGGTACCGCCGCGGGTATTAAGGGCGCTAAGTGAACCGATGATTAACCATCGGGGCCCTGAGTTTAAAGAGTTGTTTGAAGAAATTACGGTCGGGGTGCAAAAAACTTTTAAAACCCAGAATAAAGTTTTAATATTTCCCGCTGCCGGCACCGGAGGGATGGAAGCGGCGATTGTCAATTTTATTTCCCCCGGGGAAAAAGTTTTGGTGGCTTCGATCGGGGTTTTTGGTAATCGTTTTGCAGAAATTGCCGGGCGCTTTGGGGTTCAAGTGGAGAAGATCGAATTCGAATGGGGGACTGCGATTGGTGCAGAGCAGATTGCAACGCGTTTGCAGGCGGATCGAGATAAAGAGATTAAGGCAGTAATTGTAACCCATAATGAAACTTCTACCGGGGTAACGAATGATTTAGTGGCGGTGAGGCAGGCGATAGGGAATCATCCGTCGCTGTTAATCGTCGATGCGGTTAGTAGTATGGGGGCGGTAGATTTACGAACAGATGAATGGGATCTAGATGTAGTGGTAACCGGGGCCCAGAAAGCCTATATGATTCCCCCTGGACTGGCTTTTGTTAGCGTTAGTGCGCGGGCTTGGGAGGTTGCTGCTAAATGTACGAATTATAAGTACTATTGGGATCTAGTTTCTGCGCAAAAGTATTCGGAAAAAAGCCAGACGCCTTATACTCCGGCTTTACCCCAATTGACGGGCTTACGCGAATCACTGAAGATGATACACGCTGAGGGTTTAGAGCAGACCTTTCGCCGGCATGCTTTAATGCGGGATATGACGCGGGCAGCAATGCGCGCTTTGGGCTTAAGCCTTTTAGCTCCCGATGAAGTCGCTTCCCCAGCTTTAACTGCGGTCTTTGCCCCTGAAGGCCTGGAAGCGAATCGGTTACGTAAGATAGCGCGTGAAAAGTATAATGTAATTTTGGCCGGCGGGCAGCAGAAGCTGGATAATCGAATTTTTCGGGTCGGTCATTTGGGATGGGTACAACCGTTAGATATTATTGCAGTCGTAGCAGCAATTGAAATGGTTTTGCTTGATGGTGGATATCAAATCGAATTAGGGAGTGGAGTACGAGCCGCCCAAAAAGTTTGGCTGGATAGGGGTTAAATAAAAGGGTAAATTTTTCCATACATCCGAATATTTTAAGGATGAATGATTATTTAGGGGGACAGGTAAAATGACCGAGAAAATGAAGGTAGTCGTAGCGGAGAGGATTTCTGATGCCGGGGTAGAGGCGTTACGCAAAGTTTTAGACGTGGACCTCCGTTTTGGGATTAAACAAGATGAACTGTTAGAGATAATTGAAGATTACGATGCTTTAATTGTACGCAGTGTAATTAAGGTGAACGAACAGTTATTAAGTCGGGCGAAAAAACTAAAGGTGGTAGGTCGGGCCGGCAATGGCATTGATAATATCGAAGTTCCGGCGGCTACCCGTCGGGGAGTGCTGGTCGTAAACACGCCTGAAAGTAATACGATTTCTGCTGCTGAGCATACGATCGGATTACTATTGTCCTCGATTCGGAATATTCCTGCGGCTACGATACAGCTCAAGAGTGGTAGATGGGACCGTACGCTATTTAAAGGCGTAGAGCTATACGGTAAAACGGTAGGTATCGTTGGTTTAGGGAGAATTGGTTCGATGGTGGCCACTCGGCTGGCTTCTTTTGGTATGAAGGTGCTGGCTTATGATCCGTATATTACGGATGAGCGTTTCCGCCGTTTTGGAGCGGAAAAGGTAGCTGAATTAAGTGAACTGGTGCGGCGTTCCGATTTTATTACGGTGCATACACCTCGTACAGAAGAAACGATGGGAATGATCGGCGAAGAACAATTTAAGATCGCCAAACGGGGAGTGCGGGTCGTAAACTGCGCCCGGGGCGGAATCATAAATGAAGCCGCATTAATTAAGGCCATGGAAGAGGGGATCGTGGCCAGTGCTGGGCTGGATGTATTTGAAAAAGAACCTTCACCGGGCAACCCGATTTTTCAGTTGGATAAGATTGCGGTTACTCCGCACTGCGGGGCGGATACCGTTGAAGCTCAAGATCGGGTAGGTATCACCATTGCCAATCAAGTAATCGCCGCTTTACGGGGAGAGTTAGTACCCAATGCGGTGAACTTGCCTACACTGCAGGAAGAAGAACTAGTGTCGCTACGCCCCTACTTATGCTTAGCGGAAAAAATGGGAAAAGTTTACTTTCAACTCGATCGGAATCCGGTCGATCGAGTCGAGGTTACTTATTCTGGTCGGGTTGCAGATAAAGATACCGAAATGATCACTATTTCTTTCCTCAAAGGGTTGTTGGAGCCGATTATAGGGGAAAAAGTAAATTACGTTAATGCGGCCATGATTACGGAAACTCGTGGGGTAAAAGTAGCTTCTTTAAAAGAAGAAATGAATAATCGTGGATATGTCAATTTAATTACGGCCCGAGTGTATGCTACCAATACTTTTATGGAGATTTCCGGAACGCTGACCGCTAATCGGGAACCCCGGATTGTTTCGGTTAAAGGATACGATACGGATATTACCCCCACGGAAAATATGTTATTTGTAGAAAATGTGGATCGACCGGGGGTAATTGGCCCGTTTGCCTGTGTACTGGGTGAGTATCAGATCAATATTGCCATGATGGGCGTAGGCCGGCGAGGCCGGGGTGAGATTGCGCTTATGACCTTGAATGTGGATAGCGAAGTAGATGAAGAAGTGGTACAGAGATTAAGAGAGATTGATGGGATCACCAGTGTTAAAGTGGTTAAGTTTTAGGGAAAAAGAAAAATACTATCAGCGCCCCGGCCGGGGTGCATGGCACGAGGGGGCTCAACGATGTTAGATATCAAGTATGTTCGTAGCAACCCGGAAGTAGTAGAGGAAGCTCTGGTCCGGCGGGGAGCCAGGGTATCGTTGGATGAATTTCTCACCCTGGAAGAACAGCGACGAGCCCGGTTAGTAGAGGTTGAACAGCTTAAAAATCTACGGAACGTAGTTTCCGAGGAGATCGCCCGGCTCAAAAAGTCCGGACAGAATCCAGAAGACTTAGTTCTGCAAATGCGGGATACTTCTTTACGTATTAAGCAGCAAGATGAACAATTACGGGAAGTAGAGTCCGCGCTGGAGCAAATCTTGCTGGAGATACCGAATATACCTCATCTTACCGTACCAGTGGGTAATAGTGAGGCGGATAACCCGGTAGTACGAAAGTGGGGAGAACCGGCTAATTTCACCTTCACCCCCCGGGCGCACTGGGATATTGGGGAGTCGCTAGATATTTTAGATTTTGCGCGGGGCAGTAAAATTGCCGGAGCACGATTTACCGTTTATAAGGGGTGGGGAGCGCGGTTAGAAAGAGCTTTAGTTAACTACATGCTGGATTTGCATACGGAAAAGCATGGGTACCAGGAAATCTTCCCCCCTTTTATGGTAAACCGGCAGTGCATGATTGGGACCGGTCAATTGCCCAAGTTTGCTGAAGATATGTTTCATATAGAGAACACGGATTACTATTTGGTACCTACTGCAGAAGTACCGCTAACGAACTTGTTTCGGGAAGAGATCCTAGACGACCATCAACTGCCGTTAAAAATTACGGCTTATACGGCCTGCTTTCGGGCGGAAGCCGGGGCGGCCGGGCGTGATACCCGGGGACTCATACGTCAGCACCAATTTAATAAAATTGAACTGGTTAAATTTAGTAGGCCCGAGGATTCTTACGCCGAACTGGAAAGCCTTACGGCTGATGCAGAGCAAGTGCTACAAGGGTTAGGCTTACCTTACCAGGTGATAAACCTTTGTACCGCAGACCTGGGTTTTTCTGCGGCTAAAACTTACGACTTGGAAGTTTGGCTTCCCAGTTTCCAGACTTACCGGGAGATATCTTCTTGTAGTAATTTTGAGGATTTTCAGGCCCGGCGCGCCAATATTCGTTATCGACCGGGCCCCAAGGCTAAACCGCAGTTTGTTCATACCTTGAATGGATCCGGATTAGCCGTAGGGAGGACCGTAGCCGCAATTCTGGAGAATTACCAGCAGCCGGACGGTACAGTGATCATTCCTGAAGTGCTGCGGCCTTATATGGGGGGAAGAGAACGGATTATATAAATTAACCAGTTGCGAGGTACATGGATAGAAGATTAGGATCTTCCTTTCGGTTTTCCCCCCTTGGAGCTCTCGATCGGATTCGTTGACAGTGCAGGGAGGGCTATGTTATACTTTATGCGCTCTGAATTTGAGGCATCAATTTGAGTTTTGCGGAGGGGTGTCCGAGCGGTTGAAGGAGGCGGTCTTGAAAACCGTTGAACTCGTGAGGGTTCCGTGGGTTCGAATCCCACCTCCTCCGCCATTATCAAGGGTTTTAGGGTTATAAATAAATGAAGAAAAAAGAAGTGCCCTGTGCTTCGGGCGAAAATTGTCTGACTTGCATACACCAAGATTCATGTAAACTTTATCTGTATCGCAAAAGGCAAAGCGAAATGGGGAAAACAGAAGAAGAACCAACACCAAAGGTTTCGCCTGGTATTTCTTCTAATATTCAATCGGTTAAGGGACGGTAAAATTTTCGCCGATAAGTGCGGACTTACTTGACTTTTAGTCAGAATTTACGTATAATGAATTTCGGTTTTACAAATGTTTTACAAATGAATACAAATACTTAAGGAGAGATGGCCGAGATGGTCGAAGGCGGTCGCCTGCTAAGCGATTAAGCGAGCAAAACTCGCTTCGAGGGTTCGAATCCCTCTCTCTCCGCCATTAGGGAAAGAGTAACCTTCATCCGGTGAGAATGCGGATGAAGGTTTTTGTTTTTGCAGGATTTTACTTTCTATATACAGAATATTAACAATACTATACAATAGAAGCGGTTTTAGAAGCGTTTGGGGGGTGGCCGTCGGTGTGGGTCGCAATAATGGGGATTATAATGGCCGTACTAGGGGTAGTGCTGGGTTTGCTAATTTATCACCTAAAAATTAAGCCGGATATAATTAATAAAATGGCATCGGATTTTAATGAGGAAAGCGAACAAGCGGCCCCGTCAGAACTGGAATATTCTTTTTCCTGGTACGATATTATTGACGAGGCCCGAGCTGGAAACTTTCAACCGTTGTTAATTGCGCTAATGTTAATCGCGGCAATTTTGGTAATTGCCGGGATCGTTATTCTGGTGAAACTGTGGTAGATGGAAATTCTTTTAATCAATGGACTTTTTTCTAAAAGTCCCAATTGCTTGACCGGAACGATGGTTTTTGTTATAATGAGCAGTGCTTGACCATACTAAAAGACTTTGATTTTCAAACAATTTACGTTTAAGTTGTTTCTTATAAGTAGATATGTTATAATTCATCTGCTTTATAACTGAAAAGGCTTGTGCGCCCGTAGCTCAGTGGATAGAGTAACGGACTACGAATCCGGAGGTCGTAGGTTCAAATCCTACCGGGCGCGCCATGTGCAATTAATTCCCGCAGCATCTTAGCGGGATTTTTATTTGAGTGAAAGGGCTGTGTTTTAGGGCAAACTGGTTATATGAGGGATTAATTGATCGCATTTAATAGTTATTTACAGCGATGATTTATTCCGGTTATAATTAGCTTAACACTTTAGGATAGGGGGGAAGTTCGCTGCGAGATTATTTTGTTACCATTATTATCCCGGCGGATACCAGGGAGATGCTGGAGGAAGAAGCGGAAAATTACCGTCAAAAAAATGAAGAACTCAATCCAAAGTTAAAAATATATACGGGTGAAATAAGTCCAAATCCGGAGGAAGTTGCTTTTACTAAAGGAGATTTTCAGATTTTTGAAGTGCACTATGAGTATGAGTTAAGGTAGGATTGCAGCTAGCAGGCGGACCTTTTAACCGGTTGAACCAGGGTGGTAAAAGTGGTATAATAAAGTTCGCGTTTAGAGTTTAAGTGCGCCTGTAGCTCAGTCGGATAGAGCAGCGGTTTCCTAAACCGGAGGTCGGGGGTTCGAGTCCCTCCAGGCGCGCCATATCGTTTAGTAAGGAGCGCTGCGGGTTAATTGATTGAAGGGCCGGAAGTAAACCAGGATTTTCGATTTATGCGGGAAGCTTTAATTGAAGCAGATAAAGCGCGCCGATTGGGAGAAGTCCCTATCGGCGCGGTAGTAGTCTGTCGGGGCAACCTGGTTGGCCGGGGCCATAATCGGAGGGAAACCCAGAAAGACCCCACGGCGCATGCGGAGATTTTAGCTATACAAGACGCGGCGCGTAATTTAGGCGGATGGCGCTTAATCAACACCACTTTATATGTAACCGTAGAACCTTGTTTTATGTGTGCCGGGGCCCTGGTACTAGCTCGGGTAAAAAGGTTAGTTTACGGCGTAAAGGATCCTAAAATGGGCGGAATTGATTCCTTAGTCAACCTGGTGCAATTTCCAGGAATCAATCATCGGGTTGAAGTGACTAGTGGGGTCTATGAGGCAGAATGTCGGGAGATTATCCAACGTTTTTTTCAAGAATTACGGAAATCTAAAGGTTAGAGGTTTAAATATTAATTAAATATAAAGGGGATTATTTACGGAGAGATGGCTGAGTCCGGTTTAAGGCGCTCGACTCGAAATCGAGTGACGGCTAGAAACCGTCCGTGGGTTCGAATCCCACTCTCTCCGCCATAAAGCTTATAAATCAAGGGGTTTAAGGCCCCTTGATTATTTTTTCGGAAGCCTGTGAAGGATACAAAAAACTTCCTAGGCAGTGGAGGTCAATGTGGCCTACCGCTGGTTCCTTGGTTAGGGATTACAGGAAAAAATCCCGCAGGCTTGCATTTGACAAAACTAGGAAGTATTGTTAAAATGCACTTATGTAACCATCTTTCTTATAAGCTACTTTAAATTATTAGCTGTAATTAGCTAATCTTCCTATCTTTTTTTCAAAATGGGTAGAGCAAGTTAGAGATCATTTAAAGTAAATTATTAAACATTAAATGGGGGTGGCAGTAGTGAAAGTTGTCATGCTTCATTGGGCTTTCCCGCCTATTATTGGTGGGGTGGAAAGTCATTTGGCCATGTTGGGGCCGGACCTGGTACGCCTTGGTTGTGAGGTAAGCCTGCTTACTAACGCGGTTAACGGTAAGGAAGAGGAATACCTTTGGAAGGGTATGAAGGTACGGCGAAGTAAATTGTTTGATCTTAATTCTTTAGATCCCGTTACGCTTAAACAGCGGGCGCGAGAAATAGACCGAGAAATCATGGCTTTTATCCAAGAAGAAAAGCCCGACCTGGTACATGCACATAACATGCATTATTTTAGTCTGGAACATACCGATTCTTTGTTTAAGGTAAAAAAGAAATGGGGTTTTCCTCTCGTATTAACGGCCCATAATGTTTGGGAGGACAAACTATGGAGAGAATTTAACCAACGCTCGCACTATTGGGATGAGGTTATTGCTGTTAGTCACTATATAAAAAAGGAATTAGTGAAATCGGGCTATGTTAAAGACCGGGTTAAGGTAATTCACCATGGCCTTGACTTGAATACCTTTAAAACAGAAAAATACGAAATCGCCGCTAATCCGCTTTTAGCCCAATTGGGAGGGCGGCGAATAATTTTTCACCCGGCCCGAATGAGTATGGCTAAAGGTTCGCATATAAGTCTGCAGGCCCTTAAGCAGATCAAGCAACATTTTCCGGAGGTACTTTTAGTCATGGCTGGAACGGAAAAAACCGTGGATTGGGGCAGTCATCAGAATAAAGAAGTTAATCAGTTGAAGAACATGATCCTGGAATTAGGCCTGCAAGATAACGTGCATATTCAATTCTTCCCCTGGGAGGAAATGCCGCTGGCTTATCAGGCAGCGGAGATATGCATCTATCCTTCTTGTTTTGAAGAGCCCTTTGGTCTGGTTATGTTAGAATCGATGGCCATGGCCCGGCCGATTGTGGTGAGTCGCGCAGGGGGTATGCCGGAAATAATCCAAGAAGGTGTAAATGGTTTTATCGTGCCTATGAACGATCCGAGGGCGTTGGCTGAACGTTGTTGCGAATTATTACGAAATCCCTTACTAGCGCAGAAGATAGGACAAAACGGGCATAAAATAGTACACAAAACTTATACCAAAGAATTAATGAATGCCCGCACTTTATTCGTATATGGAGAGGCGTTGTCCGGTCGTCTGCGGCAGCAGCGTAGAAGCGATGAAAAAGTTATTGCTTAATTTAAGAGGAGTAAACTAGGGGGATATCATGCACCAAGCTTTAGATTTGACCCATATGGTAGATTCGGCCAGAAAACCGATGACAACTGAGGTTCTAAAGGATGACGAGCTTTTTATTACTTCAGAAGCGAATGGGGAAATATCGGCCGGCAATCAAGCCGGCCTGGGCTTATATTATCAGGATACGAGATTTTTAAGCTGCCTTAGAATCTGGTTGGAAGGTCAGTCTGCGGCCTTTCTTTCCTCTTCGGTCCGGGAAAGCCATTTTGCTCAGTTCGAATTGACCAATCCGGAATTGCAAAAAGAAAGCGGTTTAATCCCGGCCCAAAGCTTGCATATAAGAGCCTTAAGAGTTCTGGAAGGGGAATTTTTGCAGCGGTTGCGGTTAATTAATTTTAATCCTTTTATTTTACACCTACGTTTAGAAATAGAATTGGCCGCTGATTTTTTAGATATTTTTGAAATTCGAGGTTGGTCGCGAGCCCAGCGGGGGGAGTATTACGACCCGGCACCTCTAGAAGACGGGGTGCTTTTTGGTTATCAAGGGTTAGATAAAATACAGCGTTTCACGCAAGCTTCTTTTTACCCTTATCCTAATGAAGTTAATGTTACCGGCAACGGAGCAAGAGTGGTTTTCAACTTACGTTTACCCCAAGATAAAAAAGTCTATCTCTATATGCAGATAAAGCCTTTTATTACGGATAAACCGGAAACCGAGGTAATTCCAGCAGTAAGAAAAAATAGAAGTATGCTTAACAACACCTTTCGTAAATCAGGGAAAAACAAAATGCTTGATTATCAAAAATGGAAAGAAGATTGTACGGTATTTACCAGTAGCAACCTGTTCTTAACCCAAATGTTACAGCGTACGATCACCGATATTTACGCACTGCGCACTACCTATCCGGGCATGGGAACGACGATTCAGGCCGGTATTCCCTGGTATGCGGCGCCTTTTGGCCGAGATGCCTTGATTACGGGGTGGCAAACGTTTTTAGTTAATCCTTCGTTAGCTAAAGAGGTGCTATATTTTTTGGCTGCATTTCAAGGCCAAGAAGTTAATGCCTGGCGGGATGAAGAACCGGGAAAGATTTTACATGAGTTACGTCGGGGAGAATTATCTTCCTGTCAAGAAATCCCCCATACGCCTTACTATGGGAGTGTAGATGCTACCCCGTGGTTTATTATCCTTTTATCCGAAATTTGTCGGTGGACCGGAGATCGTGCGCTATTGGAGGAGCTTAAGGATAATTTAAGTGCTGCACTGGAATGGTGCCAAAAATATGGTGATCTTGACGGGGATGGTTTTATCGAGTATTTATGCCATTCGGATCAAGGTTTAGTAAGTCAAGGGTGGAAAGACTCATGGGATGGGGTGATTGACCTGGAAGGTAATATTCCTGCGGGGCCGATCGCTTTAGTAGAAGTACAGGCTTACTATTACCTGGCTTTAGTAAGGGCCGCTGAATTGTTTAAAGATTTGGGAGATAATAAACGGGCAGAAAAATTAGAATTACAAGCGAAAGATCTTCAACAAAAGTTTTTGGAGTTTTTCTGGCGAGAAGAAGATCAGTTTCTTGTTTTTGCTCTAGACGGAAATAAACGATCGGTTATCACTCCGGTGTCCAATGCTGGACACTGTCTATTCACCGGGATTTTACCGGAAGAACAGGCCCAGATCGTGGCGCGTCGACTTTTTAAATCGGATATGTACTCGGGTTGGGGGATTCGGACCATGAGTAAGGCCGTTAAACCGTATAATCCGATGAGTTACCATAATGGATCCGTCTGGCCGCACGATAATGCCATTATCGCTGCCGGGTTAAGGCGTACGCAACACTTTGAATTACTGCAACGGTTAACCACTAATATGTTTGAAGCGGCGATGTTTTTCCCTTACCATCGGTTGCCTGAATTATTTTGCGGTTTTACCCGGCGGGATGAGGGAGGACCGGTGCTCTATCCTACCGCCTGTAACCCTCAAGCCTGGGCGGTGGGCACCATACCTTTTTTTGTCCAGACGATGCTGGGTATTTCCTGTAATCATCAGGAAGTGCATATAAAAAATCCATTTCTTCCACGTTGGATTGATGATATTGTTGTAAGTAACCTAAAAGTAGGAACTGGAAAAGTAGATTTGGAGTTTACCCGTAAAGGGAAAAGAACTTACTGTGGGGTCTTAGATACCGTAGGGAAAGTAAAAGTAATAATTGAATCGCCGTAAAAAATTTGTGGTTACCTATACGGGAGAAGTTAACTTAAACTTCTCCCGTAATTTTTTGTAATCGCAATTTAACTTTTTTAGTCCATTGATTAAGCGATTCGATTAATTAAGTCCCCAACTAGAGGGTATCGAAAATCTTTACCGATCAGGGCCCGATAGGCGCCTACTACTGCGCAAAGAGCGACCAGGATAATCGTAAACCAGAAAATGATGGCGATGCCGAAAGCTCCGGCTATTCCTGGTCCAGGGCCGTAAAACAGGCCGCCCAGGATCAAACCAAATCCACTCAGTCCGGCAATGACCCCAACAATGGCCACGACCACCTGGAAACCAACCGCCTGCCGGGCGTGCTGCGCGATAAACCGGGATTGTTCCTTTTTTAATAAATAAATAGCCAGCGCCAGGATAATCCCAATCGGGTTTAAAAATAAGCCTAGGTGACTTATAACGGCCAGGATTTTTTCTTCATGAGTAGGCTCCATCTTTAATTCCACCCTTCCTTAAGCTTTCTTAAATTACCTCATCTCCTTAAATAATAAATGATGATGGTATATCTATTATATGTCTAAGTTAGCTTAGAGACTACCTTTTCGCCGCGGATTCCTTGAGAAAGGGAAGCTTCATCCAAACCGAAGGATTTGGTCCTTTCAGAACATTTTTCTTATATTACTTGACAATCAAGAATCGGAGGAATTATACTTGATGTGTACTAGTAGAAATAGTACACATAGTACACATGGGATAAGATAACTATATTTATGGTTAGGAGACAGAGGGATGTGGTTTATCGTTGATCCCCGCTCCAGTATCCCCATCTACCTACAACTGGTTAATGGCGTAAAGGAAGCGGTGGCAAGAGGGGTACTGGTAGCCGGAGAAAAAATGCCTTCCGTACGAGAACTGGCAACTCAGATAACAATTAATCCGAATACGATCGCTAAAGCTTATCAGGAGTTGGAGCGCGAAGGCATAATTGAAACGTTTCGTGGTCGGGGTACTTTTGTTACGCAAAAGAAAAAAGAAGTGAATCGGGAGGATGGAAAAAGAATTTTAAAGATGCTGATGCGTAATATCTTGATTGAAGCCTATCACTTTCAGTTTGATAGCGAAGAAACGGTGGGCCTTTTTCAGGAAGTAGTGAGAGCTTGGGAAAAAGAGCAGGTATAAGACGGGCGAATATAAGAATAGTAAAAACGGGATATGATCTTGGAATATCTTTAACTGAGTTGAGGGGGTAGGAATTATGGCGAGATGGGCGGTTGAAACCCGGTCCTTGACCAAAAGATTTTATAACCATCTTGCGGTGGATCAGCTTGAGCTTAAGGTTCCGGAGGGAAGTATTTTTGGGTTAATGGGACCCAACGGGGCGGGAAAAACAACAATCATTAAGATGTTAATGGGGATTATTCAACCTACCGCAGGAGAGGGATTTATTTTGGGTCAAGATATAGGGGATAAAACGGGAGAAGTAAGACACCGGGTAGGATATGTTCCTGATTTTCCTAATTTGTATCCCCGATTTCAAGTGAAGGAGATTTTAGAGTTTTGCCGCCGGACCTATCGTTACTGGGATTCCCAGCGCTGCAACCAATTAATGAAAGTCTTCCAGCTTCCACTTCAATTACGGATTCAGGCGCTTTCTAAAGGTATGAAAACCCATTTAGCACTTGTGGTTGCGCTTTCCATTCGACCGCAGTTGCTTATACTGGACGAACCTACCAGTGCACTAGATCCGGTGGTGCGGCGCCTGTTTCTGCAAGCAGTGGTTCAGGAGGCAGCAACAAACGGGACTACGGTTTTATATTCTACGCACCAGCTTAGCGACCTGGAACGTATTGCCGATCATTTAGCCTTATTAAACCAAGGGCAATTGCTCTTTTGTCGGTCCATTGAGAACCTTAAAGCATCTATCCGAGGCCTACAGGTGGTTTTACCTGAGGGCATACCCGCGGAGATTGAGAATCTTCCTGGGGTGATTGGGATTGAGGCTCGTGGCAAGGTGTTCACACTGATCATTGATGGAAACTACCCGGAGATACAAATGCGTATTGAAAAGTGGGGGCCCATTTATTGCGAGAACATAGATCTTAGTTTAGAAGATATCTTTATCTACACTATGAAGAAAGAGGGTTATAGCCATGAAACACCTCTTCTGGAATAAGGTTACGAATAAAGCTCTGCTCTGGAAGGAATGGCGGCAAAATCGGTGGAAATTTTTAGGAGCGTTAATTATTATGAGTTTTACACCGATTATTAATACGGTGCAATACTGGCTTATGCCATCAAGTTATGGGAGTAGTGAGGTATATTGGTCCCAGGGAATTCTGCGGATTTTGGTGTATGGAAGTGAGAATTCAATTGAGTTCTGGGGAATGTTCGTAGCTTTGGGTTTAGGTGCCTTAATGCTGGGACAGGAACGAGAAAGTCATTCCTTAGAATTTATAGCCGCGGCACCATTTAGCCGTCGGCAAATAATCGTTACTAAGTTTATACTAGGAACCATGGTTATAGTCGGGATAATGCTAATTAATGCTTTATTCATGATTTTAGCGGCTAGTCTGTTACCGGCCCTTTATACAGTGGGCATGGTAATAAAATGGTTCTTGTTAACCACGGTTACGTTGATGGTTATTTTTAGCTTTACACTGATGTTATCAACGGTAACCGGGAATGTATTGGCTGCTGGGGGGATTTCGCTTCTGTTTTTATTTCTTCCTATGTTGTTACAAGGCATGGTCGTAGGAGTTTTTCGTTCCCTTGGTTTTATTGGGGCGAATAGTGGTATAGAAAATCTAAGCGAAGTAATAGCCAAATATGTAACTATTCCTCGGTACCTGGAATACCCCGCCGGGTTTTATCCGCCTGAAGTAGGAAGGCTATTGTATCAAAAAACGCTTCCTCCTGATTACTGGGGGATCGTGTCCGTACTCCTACTGGCCATAGT
>JAAYQE010000091.1 GCA_012519455.1 Syntrophomonadaceae bacterium | reverse complement strand
GTGTTGTTCTTGGATGAAATCGCGGAATTTAACCGTAGGTCATTGGAGCCTTACGGCAGCCGCTGGAAGATCAAAAGGTAACCATCTCCCGTGTTCGATCGACCAATACGTATCCCTGTAATTTTATGTTAATCGCAGCCATGAATCCCTGTCCTTGTGGTTATTACGGGCAGAAAAAATGTCGTTGTACCGATTATGAGGTACTCAAATACCAGCAAAGAATCTCTGGGCCTATTTTTGATCGAATGGATTTACAAAAGTTTGTACATCCAGTAGATTTTATTGAATTATCGACGCAAAATCTGGGCAAAACTTCTGCCGAATTGCGGGAACGAGTAGAGTTTACACGTAACATTCAAAAGGCAAGATTTGCGCAGGTGGAAAAGGTTAACTGTAATGCGCAAATGACTGCCTCTCTGATTCGGGAATTTTGCGTACTGGAGTCAGAGGGGAGAAGACTACTAAAAATGGCATATGATCGATTTCGATATAGTGCCCGTACCTTTCATAAATTTTTAAAAGTAGCCCGAACTTTTGCCGATTTGGAGGGAGCTCCTAAAATCCGCAAACGGGATATTGCCGCCGCTTTATTGGCACGTGATTTAGACAAGGAATTGCGGAGCATGTTAGTTATTTAGAATCAATTTTAGGAGAAATGGGATAAGTTATGGATCTATACTGGATTTGGCTAAGTGAGTTGAAAGGGGTCGGCCCGGTCCGACAAAAAAGATTGTTACAAGTTTTTAAGCATCCGGAAAACGTGTACCGCGCCTCTCCTGGTGAATTAATAACAGTACCCGGTTTAGGTCCGGAAACGGTTAAATCCATTACGCAGGCCCGTTCGTTAGACAGAGCCGAACGTATCGTGGAAGATCTGGCTAAATTAAACATAAATATCTTGCGCTATGATCAAGCATCCTATTTGCAGGCCGTAAAAGATACCGCTGAAGCGCCGGTTGTTCTCTATTATCGAGGCCATTTACCTGAATCTGGTCTGGGTGTTGGTATCGTGGGGGCCCGAAGATGTACGGCGTATGGTAAACAGGTAACTATTGAGGCCGCTACATTTTTAGCGCAACAGGGTATCCCCGTAGTTAGCGGCATGGCTAAAGGGATTGACGGTTATGCACATACGGCTTGTCTTCAAGCTGGCGGCTATACGATGGCCATACTAGGTAATGGGGTAGATACTTGTTACCCTCAAGAACACCAATCCTTAATGGAGCAGATTATCCATACCGGAGCAGTGCTTTCCCCTTATCCGCCGCGTACGCCGGCTCGTCCCAGGCATTTTCCTCGGCGCAACAGCTTAATCAGTGCCTGGTCTTACAAGCTTCTGGTCGTAGAGGCCGGAGAAAAAAGCGGAGCTTTGATAACAGCCCAAAGTGCCCTTAAGCAAAATAAAGCCGTAATGGCGGTGCCAAATGGTATTTTTTGCCCGGAAAGCAAAGGGTGCAACCGTCTCATTGCTCAAGGCGCCTTGATTTATCTAGAACCGACACAACTCTTACTTGATACAATCCTTGCTACCAAAAGAAAAACATCCCAAGAGATACTACCACCTACCCCTAAAATTGATTATAATAACAACCAAAATTCAACCGTAGTTAAACCTCAATCCCCCCTGGAACAAGCTATTTTGTCCTACCTATCGAGCACTTCGACGCCAGTTACCATAGAGCATTTAGCTTCCGTTCTCCAGATTGATCAATGGGGGCTTATTGAAGCCTTGTCGGTACTGGAACTGGAGAAAAAAATTAAAAACTCAAAAGGTACCTGGTACCACTCGAGATATATTGAAAAATGATGAAACGTTCGTTATCGGGAGTCGAGCTATCCAGTT
>JAAYQE010000090.1 GCA_012519455.1 Syntrophomonadaceae bacterium | reverse complement strand
GGCCGGAATCGCTCCGGTTTCCACCTCCTGTATATCGCCTAAATAAACTAAACCACCCTCAATCGCTTGTGCCACCGTGATATTCTGAATTCGAGCGCCCTCAAAATAACTGAGGGCCGTCAATACTTGGGCCGTTAAATCCGACTCTTCGGGGAAATAACCTCCCCAAGCTGTACCCCAAGCCTGTCCCCAAGCATTTTGATGTTCATGTTTAAACGTTTCCAAATAATTAAATGCTTTTTCCTGGTCTATGTTATTTAATTGTCCGATTTTTCCCAAAGCCGTAAGCACTAAAACCTGATCATAAATACTCTGGCCAAAACTAAGAGTTTCCCCCGCGATATTTTGTTGGTTGATCACCGCCTTGGCCAGGATGGGTAGCTTATTGGAGTCTGGTGCTACGGCGTTTAAGGCAATAATTTCTTTGGCCAGATAGACCGCATCCCGGGCCCCCGGTTTATGGGCTACTTCCTCGGCCGCTGCTTCCGCTGAAGCGATTACTATTTCCGATAAAGATTTCCCCTCATTAACCCATGCCTTAAGCTCTACCCCGGAATTAACTAAGGCTTCTACACACCGGTAATCAAAATCGAATCCGTCTACCGCATAGGTTAGACGTCCATCCAGGTAACGGTTTTTAAAATAAGCTACCGCCTGATCAATGCCCCGCTGAACCGAATGGAAAATGACCGGGTAATCCGAGTTCTCTCTGCTCAATTCCACTAATTCGGTTTTAACTAAAGCCAAGGCCTGAAGGGGGACCCGGGTGCCGTAATCATTAGCCAAGGGTCCAAAGCTACCATTACTATTCTGGGTAGCCAGAAGATAAGTGATTAAAGTATTCTCGTTACCCAGTAAATCCGCCTGCTTTTCGATTTGATTTTTTAGGGGCTGATTATCCTTAATCCACTTTTGAGGTTCCCTTACACCTGCTAAATCTTCACCGGCCAAAGTGAGTACATAAGCGGCATAAGGATCAATTTCTTCTCCGGCTTGATACTGATCATAAATAAACTGCACCGCTTTTTCCGCTAATTCTGACGCTGTATATGCTGTATAGCTAGAAGAGGACGCTTCAGCAATTGCTTTCTCAGCTATCCCAACGGGTGTAAAACAACTAACCAGGAAACAGAGGGTAATTATCAATGATAAAAAACGCTTTTTAAAGCCTGAATATCGCATACGCAACCTGCCTTTCCCCATAATCCCCTTAAAATACTAACGAGTTCATAAAAACCAGACTGCCTTATGTATGGTGGAAACCGTGACTAACCTTTTAAAAAACCCCCTTTCAATCACGGCTCCTTATATTTGTTAAAATTACCTTAAAGATAAAAAAGGCCGGCCTAAGCCTGCCCAATTAACCTGGTCAATAAGTAGCCCGGAAAATTCAAAAACCCTGCTCCAAAAGAACAAGGGCTTACACGCGTAACTACCCCATGCTGCGTAGGAAGCTTAGCTTACTAAGGCAAACAACAGATATCCTGGCTTAGATTCACTGCTCCCCCACGCCTTCCCAGGTATCGACCCAGTGGCCTTTAGTGGGGTCGCTCCTCCTCACAGTGGCGCGACCGCGCCGGATTTTCACCGGCTTCCCTGCCTGCTTGCCTGATTATTCTTTTTTATTCCTTCATAAATATTATATTCTACCTAAATCAACAAAACCCTTTAGTAATTGGTCAAAATATTAACCCCTCTTTATTCACTAAGATAAAAATGATAAGACCAGCCCAATCCAAGAACAAGGATTTTTAACTGGTCTTTTTTTAAGAACAATTAGTTCAACTTAAAACCCCACCGGTGCCGTGGGGCCGATGTTTTTGAACCTGCTCTCAGCAGGTCGGTGCTCTCCTGCAAGCTTTTGATGTCCTCTCAAGGAGGCCTACCAGCCGTTTACAGAGATAAGCCCCTATTGTTTTGGTGTTGGCTCAAAACAATCTCGGCGTTGCACGAACACAGCAGGGTTTTGATTATTTCTTCTTTTGACGCCCTAATTTTATCACAGACGCCGGTAACTTTCAAGTAAAACCCACCGCCGGACACGATGGCGCGAAATAAAAAATTACCGCAGCAAACGAATATGTAAATCGCGTAATTGCTGTGCAGCCACCGTTGACGGCGCTCCCGTCATTTGACAAACCGCACTAGCAGTTTTTGGAAACGCAATTACATCCCGAATGGAATCGCGGCGAGCCATTAACATCACCAGTCGATCTAGACCAAAAGCGATTCCTCCGTGGGGCGGGGTTCCATATTCAAAAGCCTCTAGCATAAAACCAAATTTTTCTACCGATTCTTCTGGACTTAAGCCCAATAATTTAAACATTTTTTCCTGGATCTCACGCCGATGAATACGAATACTGCCGCCCCCGACTTCAATGCCGTTTAAAGTTAAATCATACGCTTTAGCGCGAATTTTCCCGGGATCTTTCTCCATTAAAGCCTCATCCTCGTCCATCGGAGAAGTAAAGGGGTGGTGCATGGCTACCCAACGTTTTTCGTCGTCATCCCACTCTAGCAACGGAAACTCTAATACCCAAGCAAACTTAAATTCTTCAGGATTCAAAAGATTCAACCGCCGCCCAAATTCCAGGCGTAGATGTCCTAAGGCATTAGCCACGACCATCGGTTGATCCGCAACAAATATCAGTAGATCCCCGGGCTGCGCTCCCATCCTTTGCTGCAGTTGCGTCAACTGGGATTCACTAAAAAATTTAGCAATCGGAGATTTGATGTTCTCCTTCTGACATAACATCCAGGCCAGGCCTTTGGCGCCGTAAACACCAGCCAGGGCGGTTAGATCGTCGAGTTCTTTACGGGAATAGCTAGCACATCCGGGTAGACATAACCCTTTGACCTGCCCCCCGGCTGCTAGAGCCCCGGTAAAAACCTTAAATTGAGAATCTTTTACGATATCCCCTACATCTTTTAATTCCAGACCAAAACGCAAATCCGGTTTATCAGAGCCATACCGGGCCATGGCTTCCTGATAAGTAAGGCGGGGGAAGGGCGTTTTTATTTCAACATCCAGACAGTGCTGGAACAAATAGGCAATCATTTCCTCCATTAACTCTAGAAGTTCCTCCCGCTCGATAAAGGACATTTCCAGGTCTAATTGGGTAAACTCCGGTTGTCGATCCGCCCGCAAATCCTCATCCCGGAAACAACGCACGATCTGAAAATAACGCTCATAACCGGCTACCATCAATAATTGTTTAAAAATCTGCGGCGATTGGGGTAGAGCATAGAAATTACCTGGATTAACCCGGCTGGGCACTAGATAATCCCGCGCTCCTTCCGGAGTACTTTTAGTTAACATAGGCGTTTCAATTTCTAGAAAACCCCTGGCATCTAAAAAATCACGCATGGTTTTAGCTACCAGATGCCGCAAAACCAGGCATCGTTGCATATCCGGGCGGCGTAAGTCTAAATAGCGATAGCGTAAACGTAAAATTTCATCTACCGCTAGTTCTTCTTCAATATAAAACGGTGGGGTTTTAGCCCGATTTAAAATGCGTAGTTCATGTGCGTAAACTTCTAGTTCACCGGTGGCTAAATTAGGATTAAGCGTGCCCTCCGGTCGTATCCGTACCTCTCCGACCACAGCAACGACAAATTCACTACGTATGGTTTCAGCTTTGGTAAACGCCGTCCGATCTACCTCCGGACTAAACACGACTTGTACGATCCCGGTACGGTCCCGTAAATCAACAAAGATCAGCCCCCCATGGTCACGACGGGTCTGTACCCAGCCCATGAGACAAACGGTTTGCCCGGCTAAGGCCGCCTTATTTAAAGTTCCACAAACATGGGATCTTTTTAATCCCCCTAAAACCTCTGCCATATTCCAACACTCCTATCCCTCTGGTTTATTCTAAGGCAAATTTAGTTCGTAAAAAATCTTCCAATTCCGTAAAGGGTATCTCTTTTTGTTTACTTTCTCCCATATCTCGAACCGATACCCCTCGCCGTTCTAATTCTTCCCCGCCAACAATAATCACTAAACGCGCACCAGCTTTTCCCGCCTGTTTCATCTGGGCTTTTAAACTACGCCCTAGATAATCCATATTGACGCTCAAGCCCATACTTCGTAAACGGTGCAATAGGACAAACGCTGGACGCCGGGCTTCCTCACCCAGGGTTACTAAAAAAACATCGAGTTCTTGGTGCCCAGGCAGTTGCACCCCCTGCTGTTCCAAAGCTAAAAGTACCCGTTCTAATCCCAGGGCGTATCCTACCCCGGGGGTAGAAGGACCGCCGATTTCTTCCACCAGCCCATCGTAACGACCACCACCTCCGATGGAACTTTGCGCTCCAATGCCGGCTACCGTTATTTC
>JAAYQE010000089.1 GCA_012519455.1 Syntrophomonadaceae bacterium | reverse complement strand
CCAGCCGTAAAGAGCGTTAGCAAGTCTCTAAGGGATTGATTGATCAAGGATGTTTCTTTCATACTGCCCTCCTTCGAGGATCATCTCCTGGCAAGCAGGAGAAAAGCAGATCGCAGGTCTGAGTATTTGCGTGCTCCCTAATGTATACGAAGATAAATAGGGTAATATAACTATAGAGGAAGGAGTTGGGAAGAAAGGGGTGCATTTCCGACGAAACAAAAAAAAGTAGGATTGGTATTGGGAGCCGGGAGTGCTCGAGGACTAGCGCACATTGGAGTAATTCAGGTCCTGCAAGAAGAAGGCATTCCCATTGATCTAGTAGTCGGAAGTAGTATGGGGGCGCTGATTGGTTCTTTTTGGGGTGTAGGCTTGGATATGTATCTCTTACCCCGCTTGCTTAAAGAACTTAATTTCAATCAATTTCTAGATATGCAAGTACCGGGGATGGGCTTTATTGCCGGAAATAGGATGGAAGAATTTATCCGGGTATTAACCCATGGAAAAACTTTTGATGAATTAAAGGGGAAGTTGGTGGTAGTAGCAACCGACTTGGAGGCCGGTGAACGCATTGTATTACAGGAAGGACCGGTCTTTCAGGCGGTACGGGCTAGTATCTCTATTCCTGGAGTTATCAAACCGTTTACCTTAAACAACCGCCTACTCGTGGATGGGGCCGTAACCGATCGATTGCCCGTAAGTGTAGCTCGGGAACTGGATGCGGATTTAGTGGTAGCAGTGGATGTAACTTTTGGCGAACATGAAATTAAAATTCGTAATATTATAGATGTTTTTTTACAATCGATTAGCTTATTAGAAAAACAGATCCATGAAACCCGGGTAGTCGAAGCGGATATCGTAATTCAACCATCTGTAGCTAATTTAGGTATGACCCGTTTTGATTTGATTGAAGAGGCCGTAACCGCCGGGAGGGAGGCTACTATATTAAATATTCCAAAAATTAAAGAAGCGTTAAATTTATAGATTTAAATATTGATTTCTATTGTTTTGGGGAGGCCACTTGCAGGGGAATCAATATTTAAATACAGAACAGTGGTAATAAATGTTTTATCACAAAATAGTGTTCCATTTTGTTCCACGATGAGCTATAATTAAGCTTATAAGTTGTTATCTTATTCGACAAAATATACAAAGGAGGGCATTTTTATGACCTTGCTCGAGCAAATTAGACAGAAAGCTGCGAGCAACAAAAAAACCATTGTACTACCTGAAGGAACTGAAGAAAGAACCGTCAAAGCAGTAGAAACAATTATCAAGGAACAATTAGCTAACGTAATTCTCCTGGGCGATCCTAGCGAGATAGCTGCAGTAGCGAAAAAAGTTGGCTCCAACATTGAGGGAGCAACCATAATGGATCCTAAAAAATCCGAAATTTATAATGAGTGTGTAGAACAGTTTTTTGAGATGCGTAAGAGCAAGGGTATGACCCTGGATAAAGCTCAGGCCCTCATGAGTGACCCTCTGTACTTTGGCTCGATGCTAGTTTACAAGGGCATAGCTGATGGTGAAGTTGCCGGAGCACGTAATACTACGGGTAATGTTTTACGCCCAGCCTTGCAAATTATTCGAACCGCACCCGGAATGACTTCTGTATCCGGCGCGTTTGTGGTAATTGTTCCTGAGTGTGAATTTGGCGACAAAGGTCTGTTTATTTTTGCTGACTGTGCGGTAACCCCCAATCCAT
>JAAYQE010000088.1 GCA_012519455.1 Syntrophomonadaceae bacterium | reverse complement strand
TGGGCAGCCGGTCCGAGAAGAAGATGCTTTGACAAGACAAGAAATAAGTGGCCACTTCAGATTTGATGCCAGCAAATTAAATGAAATCGATTTAATTCCATATGAAAAAGTCAGCGATAATTTTTAAAGTGCGTTGCTCCGCGGCTTGACCGGCAGCCCTGGTTACTATGGTAACTACTACCCGGGCTGGGCAAGTATCTACTGGGAGCGGTAGGGTCGAAATTATTAGAGTTAATTTGGGGTCCGGGGCTTATGAACGGTTTTAGGATTAATAATGGAACTTTTTGATTCATGATTCGATAGCATATAAATAAAGCTCTTGTATTAATCCTCCAGCATGAATATATTGTAATTACATAGTATCCACAAAGGAGGATGAAAAATGGAGATCGATATCATTAGGATCGGCAATTCCAAAGGGATAAGACTTCCTCAAGCCATTTTAAAACAATGTGGTATCGAATCGAAAGTCCAGCTCGAGATAAAGGGTAATTGCATTATCATCAAGCCAATAAAAACTCCTCGTCAAGGCTGGGCCGAGGCGTTTAAACTCATGCATAAAGACGGAGATGACTATTTGTTAATTCCTGAAGAAATTGACAAGGAAGCACTGGAGGATTGGGATGAATCACAGCATTGACCAATACTCGCTTTACTGGGTCGATCTGAACCCAACTCAAGGTGCTGAAATCAATAAGACTCGTCCCTGCGTGATAGTTTCACCCTTAGAAATGAACCAGCATTTACGAACAATCATAATTGCTCCAATAACCTGCACGGGCAGCGAGGGGTATCCGACGCGGACCAAAATATTGGTGAATGAGATTGCTGGATGGATTGTTCTGGATCAGATACGAGCGATTGACAAAACCAGACTTCGTCAAAAGATTGGTGATTTGAGTCCGGAAAAGATATCGGAAGTAAAAAACATTATCAAAGAAATGCTGGTTGATTAAAATCGGTGGCTGTTGACAAAATCATACGTCAACAGCCTTTTGTGTTATACTTTTGTGTTATAATACAAAAGAAATATTAAGCATAAATAAGATGATTAATAAAATGGAGCGTATCAAATGGGAAAGAGTTTAGTTTTAACCGAAAAACCTTCAGTTGGCCGGGAAATTGCAAAAACTCTGAATTGCTTTCAAAAGGGCAACGGTTATTTTTTTGGAGCGAAGTACGTAGTCGTTTGGGCCCTGGGGCATTTAGTGACTCTCGCCGATCCGGAAGCGTATGATAGCAAGTATAAAACTTGGAGAATGGAAGATCTACCCATGCTCCCCTCGAAAATGGATTTAGTGGTCATTAAAGAAACCGCTAAACAGTTTGGCGTAATTAGAAATCTAATGAAGCAGCCTGATATTGACGAGATAATCATTGCGACGGATGCCGGGCGAGAAGGCGAATTGGTGGCCCGGTGGATCATTAAAAAAGCCGGCTGGCGTAAACCGATTAAACGTTTGTGGATCTCTTCCCAAACCGAGCGGGCGATTAAGGAAGGATTTCGCAATCTAAAACCTGGCCGGGATTACGAGTATATATATAGGGCCGCAGAATGCCGGGCGGAAGCCGATTGGTTAGTCGGGTTAAACGTTACCCGGGCTTTAACCTGTAAATTTAATGCCCAACTTTCCGCGGGTCGGGTCCAAACCCCGACGCTGGCCATGGTGGTAGAGCGGGAAAATGAAATCAAAAGGTTCGTGCCTAAAGATTACTGGACGATTAATGCTTTTACGGACCGCTTTTCATTACGGTGGCAGGATAAAAACAGTGGCCAAACCCGAATTTTCAATCGAAACAAAGCGGAAGAACTGGTAGCTAAAGTTACTGGTCAAGCCGGGGAAGTTATTGAGATTAAAAAAGAGGCTAAAAGAGAACTGCCGCCCCTGGCGTATGATCTCACTGAACTACAGCGGGATGCCAACCGTAAATACGGTTTTTCGGCGAAAAAAACTTCCTCAGTTATGCAGCAGCTTTACGAGTACCATAAATTAGTCACTTATCCCCGGACCGATTCTCGATATCTTAGTGAAGATATCGTGCCCACCCTGCCGGAACGGTTAAAGAGTATCGCGGTCGGGTCTTATGCAGAAGTAGTACGCTTGATTTTAAAAAACAAAATAATCCCCACGAAAAGATTTGTAGATAATTCTAAAGTTACCGATCACCACGCCATTATTCCCACCGAACAACCGGTAAATTTGACTCGGCTTAGCGCGGACGAATTAAAAATTTATGATTTGATTGTTAAAAGGTTTCTAGCGGTTCTTTCACCGGCTTTTGAATATGAACAAACAACGGTTAAGGCCTCTATAAAAGGAGAAATTTTTTCGGCCAAAGGGAAAATAGTCAAACAAAAAGGCTGGCGGCGTATTTATGAGGGAATTAGCAGTTGGGAGGAGGAGGCGGCTGACGAGGAAGAACAAACGCTTCCCGTAATGCGTAAAGGAGAAACGTTAAAAATCCTTTCTGTTAAAACCACGGCCGGCCAAACGAAATCACCAGCCCGCTATACGGAAGCGACCTTGCTTTCAGCCATGGAACATCCAGGAAAACTGCTTGAAAACCAGAAACTACGAGAAGTTATCGATAATAGTAGCGGCCTAGGGACCTCGGCGACTCGAGCCGACATTATTGAAAAACTCTTTAATTCTTTCTATATGGAACGAAAGGGTAAAGAAATTATTCCAACCTCCAAAGGAATCCAATTAATTAGTTTGGTCCCGTCAGAACTAAAATCCCCGGAACTAACGGCTAAGTGGGAACAACAATTAACGGAGATCAGTAAAGGCCGGACCAACGACGCAAAGTTTATCAGTGGAATTAGAAGTTATGCTGCTCAATTAGTCTCCACGGTTCTTAGCAGTAATCAAACCTATCGGCACGATAACTTGACTAGAACAAAATGCCCGGAGTGTGGGAAATTCCTTTTAAAAGTGAAGGGTAAACGGGGAGAAATGCTGATCTGCCAGGATCGGGAATGTGGTTATCGAAAAGGAGTCTCAATCAATACTAACGCCAGATGCCCTGAATGTCATAAAAAGATGGAACTACGGGGGGAAGGCGAAAATAAAATATTTGCCTGCTTCTGTGGATATCGAGAAAAACTAACTACCTTCACGAAAAGAAGAGAAGAGGGAAAAGGGCAGATCAATAAAAGAGAAGTAGAGCGGTATTTAAAGCAGCAAAACAAAAAGGAGGAACCAATTAATACCGTTCTAGCCGATGCTCTGGCTAAATTAAAATTAAAGTAAAATTTGCTTAAAAAACCGCCTAGAAAACGATCTTTAATAGACTAAAAAAGTTAGTAGTTATTTAGTAGTTATTTTAAACGAAAAACAACCCCTGGAGGGCGAGAGTAGTTGACTATTACTATTAGAAAAACAAAAGCTCAATTGGTCAGAAAAACTACAAAGTGTAAAAAGGTTGAGGAACTCATATTTAAAAATATGCTTTTTTCCGCGCAGCAGGAAGCTTCTTTAGATGGAAGTCTAATTATTAATGAACAGGATAAAATTCTTTTTTATAACCAGCGGTTGGTTCAGATGTGGGGTATTACCCTAGAAGAGGTTAAGTTGGGGTCGGGTAAGCTTGTTTTCCAGTCTTTACAAGATAAGCTGATAAATCCAGAAGAGTTTATAAAGAGAGTAAAATATCTTTATGAGAATAAGCACGAAAGTAACCGTATAGAGATAACCCTAAAAGACGGTAGGATTTTTGGTCAATACTCTATACCTTTGTTTGGACCTAGCGGTAAATACTACGGTAGAAGCTGGTTTTTCCGCGATATTACGGAAATCCAAATTATCCGTAATGAGGCCCAAAAGGCAAATCAGGCTAAAAGAACCTTTCTAATGAACCTATCCCATGAAATTCGAACCCCGTTGAATGCGATCTTGGGCTTTTCTCAACTTATGCTTCGGAATCCGGCCCTTACTTCGGAGCAGCATCAACAACTCCAGTCTATCCTCCAGAGCGGTGAGCATTTGCTTACGCTCATCAACGACCTTCTGGAGATGTCTAAGATTGAGGCTGGAGATACATCAGTAGTTCCAGCCGTGGTTGACCTTTATACCCTGCTGCAGTATATGGAAGCTATGTTGGTTAGACCGGCCGAATCGAAAGGGTTGCAATTAACCTTCCAGATAGCTGATAAACTCCCGCGCTATGTGGTAACGGATGAAAATAAACTGAAGCAGATACTGATCAACTTGTTAAACAATGCGGTTAAATTCACTGATAAGGGCAGAATAACGTTTAGAATGTGGGTAGAACGAGATGAAAGCGAATCTTTACGGCTGATGGCGGAAGTGGAAGATACCGGAATAGGAATTCCAGCGGAGGATCTTGATAAAATTTTCGAGGTCTTTGAACAGATTGCAGCCAATGCCCAGATAGAGGGTTTGGGAATGGGACTGGCCCTTAGTCAAAATTTGGCTCACATGCTGGGCGGGGAAATCAGTGTACAAAGCGAATTAGGAAAGGGAAGCAGTTTTAGGCTCAAAATACCCGTTGGGGAAAGCGAAAATATAGGGGAAAGCGAAAATATAGGGGAAAGCGAAAATAGTGAGGAGCAGGGATATCCAGTAGGGGACGCGGTGAAAGGGCCATCCAAGGAGGGTTATCACCGCGAACCTGAGGATTTGGGGCCAGAAGCGTTGGTAGCCTTACCAACAAAATTGGTTGACTCAATTTGCGAAGCTGCTCAAACGGCTGATTACTTCTGGTTGCTTGAATTAGTTGATCAGGTCGATGAACAATCACCGCAGGTTGCCCAAAGGTTACGTGAACTGGCTAACAACTTTCAATATGATCGGTTGCTCGAACTGTTTGAAAAAAGTACGGGGGATAAAGAAAATATGTAAACTTACAGCCAGCCCAAGCCCAAAAATTCATAATGGATGGTTACCCTATAGTTATCCCATAATTACCCCGTAGGTACTAGTACTTTAACCGGTTCCTTAAGCCGATGTTTTGCGGAAAAGAATTTTATAAGATTTAATAAGTTACCAGAAATTTCATTCGAGTGACGTAAAACTAGAAGTCCATCTTCGGTAACCAGGTCTTCCAGGAGGATCATACCATTTAAAAGCTCCTTAACGCTAATCGACCTAATTTCTTTTTCCTTTGCTTCTTGCTCCGCGATAAATTTAAGAGCCTCTAACAGGATAGGCGAATAGTTATGTAGGTTACTTTGTAGTATGGTCACAGCCTTAGCCGAGCTATGACCACTCATAATTAGATAATCGTAATCGATAAGCATACGTAACAAGCTGCTACCTAACATCACAATGTTGCTGATATCAAAAAGAGATTCGTTTTCGCCGGGTGGTTCCTGTAAACTTCGAATTATCTCCGCTACAGTCTCCAAACGAGGTATGTCGGCAATCAATTCTGCCGCCACCACTGAATAGTTCCGAAATTTCATCTCTTCTTCTTCCGTGAGAGTAATACCTTGTTGCTTTTTTTGTAAGATTTCTTCCGGAATCGCAATGCAGCCAATCTGGGATAGCATAGCCGCTAGTTCTAATTGCCAGGCGGTCATATGGTCAATTTTTAGATGCTTCATGATTTCTCGAACGTACCGTTTTAGACGGTTGGACCGGTCAAAAACTATAGGATTGGCGAGCGACAAAATATCCGTAATGGTACGAATACTGGACACAAATGTCTTGGAGAGCAATGTCTGAATTTCAAGACGGGACTTACGTAATTCAAGGTGGGTCTGTACCCGGGCACAGACTTCTTCAACTTGGAAGGGCTTCGTGATAAAGTCGACACCTCCCAGATTAAAAGCCTTAACTTTATCCTGGGTTTCCGTTAGGGCGCTGATAAAAAGAACTGGAATATCTTTGAGGTTCGGGTCGGCCTTTAACCTTTCGCATACTTCATAACCATCCATCTCTGGCATTAATATATCTAATAAAATAAGATCGGGAGGATTACTTTGCGCTGATTTCAAGGCTAATTTACCGCTGGTAATCGGTCGCACTTTATAACCCTGTTCTTTGAGAATCCCGGACAGCACGTGAAGATTAAAAAGAGTGTCATCAACAATAAGAATATTTGCTTTATTTGAAAGATCATTTATTTTGTTCATATTGGATATAGTACTCCTTTCAACCCGTTCTTTAAGGCACTATAAGAGCCAGTTCCCGTAGGTAGAGACCCGGCTCTACAGTGATTAAGACTTTAGGGTTTTTAAGCTTAATCTTTAAACCTTTTATCTCTCCGTGAAGTAATAGTGTTAGTATGAGTGTCCCTTCTATTTCTACCGCCACGATAGGTCACTTTAGGTTTAGGAACTTCATTATCTCTCCGGTTAGTTCTTGGTTGATAATGCATATTTTTTATCTTTTTTATCCGTAAAGGTATTTCCTCGGTCAGTTTAACCGGCGTAGTATCCGGTTCCTTAGTAAGCAACTTCAAAGCTGCTGAAAGTAGCGTAACCGAATCATTTTCCTCCAATAATTCTTCAGCTAATCCTTTATAGCGTCGAATATCTTCTGATTCGATAACCTGTAACAATTTTTCCATAGCATGGCGTTGTTGGCCGGCAATTGCTTCGTTCAGAGTGGGTACAGGCTTACGAATTACTTTACGCTTTGTCATTTGTTCAATCATTTTTAGATGATCTATTTCCCGGGGCGTAACGAAGGTAATAGCCAGACCGGTTTTCCCCACTCGTCCCGTTCGCCCGATCCGGTGAACATAACCTTCTGGGTCCTGGGGAATGTCAAAATTATAGACATGGGTCACTCCAGTAATATCTAAACCTCGTGCGGCCACGTCGGTAGCTACCAGTACTTCGATGGTCCCTTCCCGAAACTGCCGCATCACGCTATCTCGCCTCGATTGAGTTAGATCACCATGAATTCCCTCCGCTGAATACCCCCTTTTACTCAGTGCTTCACCTAGTTCATCGACCCGGCGTTTCGTTCGACCAAAAACAATAGCTAAATCCGGGGATTGTATGTCTAGGAGACGACAAAGAACATCAAATTTTTGCCTCTCATGGACTTCCATATAGTATTGTTCCGTACTAGGGACCGTAATTTCCTTGGACCGGATACTAATCATTTCAGGATTTCTCATAAATTGCTGAGCCAGACTTTGGATTGGTTTTGGCATCGTAGCTGAGAAAAGCAAAGTTTGGCGTTCTTTGGGGATTTCCTGAAGTATAGTTTCAATATCTTCAATAAAGCCCATGTTTAGCATCTCATCCGCTTCATCTAGTACGACTATTGCAATATTATTGAGGCGAATCGTCTTGCGTCGCATGTGATCCATCAAACGGCCTGGCGTTCCTACAATAATATACGGCTTTTTATTTAAAGCTCTGATCTGCCGCTGAAAATCCTGTCCCCCGTAAATCGGTAAGGTGCGGATGCCTTTAAAATGTCCGATCTTATTTAACTCCTCCGCCACCTGGACGGCCAATTCCCGGGTAGGGGTGATAACAATTCCTTGAATTTGTTCCGCCTCTACGGTAATCCTTTCTACCATAGGTATCCCGAAAGCGGCTGTCTTTCCGGTCCCGGTATGGGCCTGTCCAATCAAATCCCGGCCCTCCAAGGCGATTGGGATTGCCTGTTCTTGTATGGGAGTTGGTTCTTCAAAACCCATATTACTAATAGAACGAAGTACCGCATTACTTAAATCCATATTATGAAAATTCTGCAAAATTAAACACACTCCCTATTTGGTATACCTATATATTACCACAACCAATTACAAATACTTTTGTCGTTATTTTTTATTTGCAAAACTAACTGTTTTATGGTTATACTATAATTGCTCAACATTGCTAATGGGTTTCCATAAACCTTCTCTATTGCCTATAATCACGGCCGGGGAAGCTTTTTGAACCTTCCTGGCAATGGGCAATAAATTTACTGGAGGTTTTTTATGTATAGTGACAAGTATTTAAGTTGTCGAGATTGTGGTAACGAGTTCGTTTTTTCTGCTTCCGAGCAAGAATTCTATGCAGAAAAAGGGTTTACAAATGAGCCTGGACGATGTCCTGAATGCCGGGCGGCCAGAAAAGCACAATCGAGAAGATCTGGCAGTGGCGGATACGGACGTACACAGCGCGAAATGTTCCCTGCTGTCTGCGCAACCTGCGGAAAAGATACGACGGTTCCTTTTCAACCCAGTGGTGATAGACCCGTATATTGTCGGGATTGTTACCAATCCCGTAGCCGAAATAATTGGTAAGGGCTATTGGATAGACAGTTTTAACCGAATCTTTCCGAGTTTAACCGAACCTTTCCTAGTCTTCACTTGGGAGGGTTCGGTTTTTTATTCCCGATTTTTGTTAATCAAATATAGTTATTATTATATACCTTTTAAATTATGATTCAATGAAAACCACCTGAAATAGATCCGGATTTTTTATAAATAGGCAGGAAAATGACATTTAATGTCGAATGCCTTTTGAACCTCGAACTTCAATCTCTGCAGATAAAGATTGGAAGATAAATTTTAACTTTCCGGTAATGCCTAGTAGTATTAATACACAAAACATTTATGTTACAGATATTTATAACTACCGAGAAGATATTCAGGTCATGCCTGACACTGATGCGAAAACCGTTATTATTAAAGCTCCAGCGTATGGGTATCTACCCGGGCAAACTTATAATTTATATGTGAGCAGTGGTATCCGATCTTTTGATAATAAACCCTTGAAACAACCAGTATCTATGCAGTTTACCATAGTCGGCGATGTTGATGTTGGAAAGGTTGATGAACTAAAACCGGAAGAGGTAGTTACCAACGATGCCGGAATTAAATATCTAGATAATCAATTGTTAATAACCTTCAAAGACTTTTGTGAACTTAACCAGGTTGGTTCTATAGCGGAAACGGTCTCTGGAACGGATGGTTTTTTTGAGATAGAGCTTCCCGGTGGTAATTACACCGCTATCGCAACTGGAGAAGGTTACGTAGACGGATGCTTTTATGTGCTATCTCTGGAAGGAGAAACCCTAGGTAACCAAGATGGAAGTATTACGCCTAATATACCTTCCGGTCAGACCCGAATCGTATTAACCTGGGGGAAAAACCCAGAAGATCTGGATTCACATTTAACCGGACCTCTTCCAGATGAAACGCGATTTCATATGAGCTATCCTTACTCGGACATGCGCTATGGTAGTCCATGGCCTGATTATGTAAGGCTTGATCTAGATGACGTAACCAGTTATGGTCCGGAAACAACTACCATTTATCAACAGTTAAACGGTGTGTACCGGTTCTCGGTTCATGATTACACAAACCGTTATTTGACAAACAGCAACGCCCTGGCTACATCCGATGCAGAAGTTAAGGTTTACCGGGGAAACAGTCTGATCGCTACCTACAACGTTCCCCCTAATCAGGGTGGAACGTGTTGGACGGTATTTGAAATGAATGGAGACCAGTTTACGCCTATTAACCGCATTTACTACGAGATGAGACCAGATTATATTTCGTACAAGGATGATCATGGTGGTGCCTTAAGTTGAGATCACCGATACCCCTTAATCATCCGGTCCTTATTTTAATAGGAATCTTTATTCTTGCGGCGCCCCTTTTTGATGGATTATTTGCCCCGGTAGAGTTTCTACTGCCGGTAATGATCTTCTTACTGTTTATACTGTACGAAGATTTTCGAGGAAAACGAATTATTCCGAACCCGTTGGTTGGGATAGGGATCGCTTATGTGATGGTCTACTTTGTAGTTGTTATCAAGGCAATAGACACGGGGCAGGCGATAATAGAAGCATATCGCTATCTATTGCCTTTTTTGGTTCTTTTGGTGACCCTTAGGCTTTCGTCTTCCCATATCACCTTTTTATACCGGTTAATTTTTATAAGCGGGGGACTAGTAGCTATTTTTGGTTTAACGACCCTGGGGACGGATTTTTTTATAGCCGGTGGGATGCGAGCCGATCGCCTGCAGAGTGGTTTTTCCTATGCCAATACAACCGCCATTTATCTTTTAGTGGCCTTATTGTTCGGATTCAATGAAGTATTTTCGGAAAAAGCCCTAAAAAGAGCCGTTTGTCTGGGAGGGGTTTATCTCTGCGGTATTTCTACTTGTGGTACTGATTAGTAGTTTATTTTTATCGGTTCAATGGTGGTCTGATAATCCAAAAGTAGCCCGTGTTTACCAGGGTAAGCTTACTCCAGTGGGGCCTGGTAAAACGAAAATTAATGCCTATTTTTGTGGTAAAAAAACACGATGTACCGTAGAAGTACAGAGTAACTAACCAAGGAAAAGAGGGATTCCTCTATGAACCCGTGTATTTTTCTTTTTTTCCAGACCAATACTATTACTATTAATATTAAATATAAGGTGGAAATACATGAGCTCATTGGATATGGATTCTCCTCCGCCCGAAAATAACGGAAACAAACAGCCAATGGAAAAACCGAAAGAACGACGTAAACAGGTGGGTAAAAAATTAGAAACGATTCGGGAACTGGGTCAGACAGAGATTCCGGATATGAAAGGGAATATTCACTGTCTGACAATTGTAGGTCAAGTGGAAGGGCATCTCATTATGCCCCCCCAAAACAAAACCACAAAGTATGAACACGTTATTCCCCAGTTGGTCGCGGTGGAACAGAACCCAGATATTGAAGGGATGCTGGTTATCCTAAATACGGTAGGGGGAGATGTAGAAGGGGGATTAGCCATCGCGGAGATGATTGTCAGTATGTCCAAACCTACGGTTTCCCTGGTTCTAGGCGGCGGTCATTCAATTGGAGTTCCCATCACGGTAGCCGCCAATTACTCCTTTATTGCAGAAACTGCGACCATGACGGTACATCCGATTCGTTTAACCGGCCTAGTCATTGGTGTGCCCCAGACTTATGAGTATTTGGATAAGATGCAGGATCGGGTGGTACGCTTTGTAACGCAACATTCACGCATTACCGATATCAAATTTAGAGAACTGATGTTTCGGACGGGTGACTTAGCCCGAGATATCGGTACCGTCTTAGTCGGTCGTGATGCTGTTGAATGTGGATTAATCGATGAAGTAGGAGGACTGGCCCCGGCAGTACAAAAAATAAAGGAATTAATTGAACTAAAGCAAGAAGCAAAGGAGACACCAGTACAATGATCCACTACACGCTTATGGATCCTCAATTAATCTGGGCCTCCGAGGATGATATCCCGGTAATTATAGAAAAGACCATTAAGGGCGTTCAGGTTCTTTTACGAGAAGAGGAGGGTGAAACCTGGAGTATACAAAGGGTCATCAGTACTAACCCTAACGATTATTTACGTTCTGAATTGCAACCCGGACTGCGCATAAAATTTATCCCAGTAATACTAAAAAATTAGGAATGTATGCCTCTTATGGTCGAACTATTCATTTAATATAAGTCAACTTTCAAATCTTTAGATTTATTACTTGTTACTACTAGTATTTACCGGCCATAAGGACCGTCCCCATGGCTGGGCTGTATTTTTATCGGGGTGTATGATCCCCGTTATTTTTTTTTGTCGGATATGGGGAAAGTCACGGGAACGGTAGATATTGGAGAGTTCAAGGCTATATGGTATAATGAACAATAATTTGTATAGCCATAAATTGTCATCTTTAGCAGATTAGAAGGGGGATAAAAAAGTTTAATGACAGTATTAGAAGCAATATTATTAGGACTTGTACAGGGGTTAACAGAGTTCTTGCCGGTTAGTAGCACGGGTCATTTAGTAATTGCGCAGCACTTTTTAGGTTTTCAGGAACCACCCATAACCTTTGATATATTGGTACATTTGGGGACCGTTCTAGCGGTAATTGTAGCTTTTTGGTCTGAAATAGTAGATATTATTCGACGTCCTACGCAGCGAATCGTGTTGATGCTCATCATTGGGGCTATTCCTACGGGGTTAATCGGCATTTTTTTTAAACCGATTTTCGAAGGCCTTTTTAATTCATTGACCGTGGTCGGAGTCGGCCTGTTATTTACCGGAATTATACTTTGGGTTTCTGAGTATTTAGCCTTTGGGTATAAAGGAATTAGAGAAATGACCATTGTCGATGCTTTAATTATTGGTACTATTCAAGGAGTAGCAATTACGCCCGGTATTTCTCGTTCTGGCTCTACGATCGCGGCTGGACTATTAACCGGTCTAGATCGGGAATTAGCCGCTCAATACTCTTTCTTACTGTCTATCCCCGTAATTTTAGGCGCCAGTTTCTTAGAGATCAAGGATGTCCTAACGTATCAGGTAAACATAGAGCTTTTACCTTTGATCGTAGGCCCCTTGGTTGCTGCGATAGCCGGCTATGTAGCGGTTAAGATTGTTCTAAGAATGGTAAAGAGAGGGAAACTAAGTCTTTTTTCTTATTATTGTTGGACTCTAGGTTTGTTGTTAATCGTCTATCGGTTTTTCTTTAATTAATGCTTTTCGTTAATTTAAATATGGAAGGTGGGGGAAATGGCAAAAACCGTGAAATCAATGCGATCAAACCCGGAAACGGAACCAATGCAGAAAGGATGGAGGTATGAGTTTGCGGGGATCCTGTTGGTAGCGGTGGCTTTGCTTAGCATAGTTAGTTTGTACTTGGCTCCACCCAATGAACTTACTCCTTCAACGACCGGAATTCTAGGTAATATTTTGGCTCGAAGCCTCACGTTGTTAGCTGGGGATGGCCGTTATTTAATGGCGGTTTTTTTTGGAGTTTGGGGCTTAATTATGATCTTGCAAAGACGCTGGTTAGGTTTGAGCCGGAAACTATATGGTTTTCTGGCCCTATTTTTGTGCGTTCTTACTTTCTTACATATGCAACTGCCTTTAATTAGTGTAAATTTTTGGGAAGTAGCCTTGCAGGGCATAGGTGGGGGGCTAATTGGAGCGATCTTAACCTGGTTCCTGGTTGGCGTATTTGGTGATTTAGGCAGTTATATCGTTTTAGGTTCTATTTTGATTTTATCGATACTGTGTATTACTAATCAATCCTTGGTAACCATTGTACGGAAATGTGGGGGCGGATTAGTTGTATTTTGGCAAAGATTCAAAGAGAGTGCCGAGCAGTTTTTGTTTGTACCAGTAGAGGAAGAATCA
>JAAYQE010000087.1 GCA_012519455.1 Syntrophomonadaceae bacterium | reverse complement strand
GTAATTTTTAGGGCTGGAATAGAGGGCTGGGTTAGAAAAGACATGGTCATAAAGGGAGCATATATGGTACAGCCTAGTCCCTGGGCTGCGGCGTTTACTTCTGCGTACTTTAAAGCTATCTTTTCGGCACTTTCCTCAGACATCAGTCCGGCTACCGGGAGAGGCAGGGTCGCTAATACTTTATTGGCGCTTACTACGGCAAGCCCTCCACCCATCTGGGCAACCGTTTCAGCGGCGAGAAGCATAGCCTCTTTCTCAGCCCCCACCACGATTAAGTTATGGTCCTCGTGGGCTACGGTAGACGCTAAAGCCCCGGTCTTCAATCCAAATCCACGGACAAATCCTAATCCTACGCTTCCCCTCTTACCCTCGCGTTCGATGACCGCTACCTTCATCACGTCATACTCCGGATCAATGGCCCCTACAGATACCCACCCCATACGCGTGACTAATTGATCACCTAAGACGTCGATCACCCGAGCTCGTTCCGCGCCAACTGGAGGCGTAAAGTTTAACTTATCATCTAATCCGGTCAGATGCACCGTACGGGTTACCGAAGCCCTTAGAGAAGAAGCAAGCTTATCTTTAATGGGGGGTACCGTTACTTTACCCTTATCCACAACCTTTACGCCCCGTTTGTAAACCTGCTGTACCCGATAAGCATAGATACTATCGACCACAACTAGATCCGCTAAATAACCCGGCGCTATCGCCCCCCGGTCTTGTAAACCATAAAGCCGGGCCGGGTTTAGAGTAGCCATTCGTACCGCCGTAACCGGATCTAAACCCCAGGCCACGGCGTAGCGCAGGATATGATCCATCTCCCCTTCAGCTATAAGATCCTGCGGTAGCCGATCATCCGAACAAAAAGAGCAGAAAGGATAAGTAGTAGTATTAACCATGTTTAATAATTGATCTAAATTTTTTGAGGACGAACCCTCACGAATTAAGATATGTACCCCTAATTCCAGTTTCTCCTCAGCTTCACGGGGATAAGTGCATTCATGATCAGTACGCACCCCTGCCGCTGCTAGGGCCTGGAAATACTTTTCATTTAAGAAAGAGGCCTCCCGGTCCATCCGCTTGCTGACTTCCTGAGCTGTTACCATTTTACTTAAAACCGCCGGATTTTTCTGATATATTTCCGGATAGTCCCTCGAAATTAAATAATATATATCTAGCGGGAGAGATTGACCGGCCTCAAGCATATACTCCAGACCGATTAACCCGATTGCGTTTACAATCTCCTGTGCATCCGCAATTACCGTGGTGGTGCCATGCGGTAATGCCGCTCGGGCAAAGGCCGGTGGCGTCATCATAGAGCTTTCCAAGTGTAAATAAGCGTCAATCAAGCCCGGAATCAAAAAACGTCCGGTAAGGTCAACCACCTCATGTCCCTCGTGATAATCCCCTACCCCTGCGATCCGCTCTCCAACCAAGGCCACATTGGTCCTTAGCACTTCACCGGTAAAAACGTTTAATACGCTCGCTCCCCGCAACAGAATATCAGCCGGGGCTTGTCCTAAAACAACCTGCATCAAATTTTCCAAGCAATTCACTACCTTTCTATACCTTTCTATACCTTTCTATATCTTTCTAGATAGTCTTATCCTTTACCAGATTAACAAAAAAATCCCTACCTGAAGCAGGAATAAAACACACAACGTGGTATTAATAGAGAGGAAGAAGTATCTATCGTAAAACTTATTATTTAATAAGCGTCAAAATTTTTTAAGGAGGCTAGGCAGATTGTTTAAAAAAATAAGCCAATACTTTAAATTAAAACATAAATATTACCGTTTAGGGTTGGGTGCTTTAATTCTTGGTAGTTTCATGGCTTCGGTAATTTACGCTGACGCCCAATATTCTCCGGCCGGTATTCCTGGTTCCAAAGAAGATCCCCTAGTAACCCGAAGCTATGTGGACCAAGCGTTTGCTCCACTAGAAAAACGAATCAATCAACTAAAAACCCGTATCGCCGAACTTCCACGCTACGAACCAGTGGCCCCGCCAACTAACGCTAGTCCCAGTCAGGTCCAGGTGATGATTAATGGTCAAACGGTTAATTTTCCGGACCAAAAACCCTTTATTAACCCCGACACCGATCGTACCTTAGTACCTATTCGCATGGTCATGGAAGCTGTAGGCGCAGAAGTACAATGGTTCCCGGCGGAGAAAAAAGCGATGCTTACCAAAGATAATACGGAAATCTTCTTATGGATCGGTAAAAAGGAAGCCCAAGTTAATGGCGAACTTAAGTTCACGGATCAGCCGGCCCTGATTGTTAACGATCGTACTATGGTACCTCTACGCTTCTTCAGTGAAAACCTAGGATACGAAGTAGAATGGGACGCCCCGTCCCGTACCGCCCGCATCCGAACTTAAGACGGGCGTCCCCCCATTTGATCATTTTTTGCGGTTCCTAAGACCCCTACCGATAACTCTGAAGGATAATCGGGTAAAGCTTCTATTTCCTCTGGCCGGGTACAATAATACAGTTTCAGGATCAATTGCATCCAGCTATGGTTTTCTTCTTCATCTAGATACCCTAGAAAAAAGGCCATATCCCTCATTCCCTGCAAGTAATGATAATAAAAGTCCCGGGTTTCCTGAAACCGTTCTTTTTTTCCCGTTGGCCAGATTTCTAACAGCCCTGCTTTCGCCGCTCGATATCTGGCCCGGAGATACCGGTCGGGCGAAATAGACATCCGGTTCTCACCTCTATGCTT
>JAAYQE010000003.1 GCA_012519455.1 Syntrophomonadaceae bacterium | reverse complement strand
TGATTGCTTTTGGCACTAACATTTTTGCAGTAGGCGACCCCGGCCAGGATTCCAGCGTAGGATACAAAACCGTAGAAGTGAAAGATCCAGTCGATAAAAGCTACAAGAAATACTATATGAAAGAAGGGGACTTGGTCGGTGCGGTGCTAATCGGTCCCCGGGTAAAAGCTACCGGGGTTTTGCGTCGCCTGGAAGCCGGAGCACGGCGCATCAAAGCGGACCGGTGGAAATGTTTACGCTGCGGCTACATTCACGAAGGGCCAGAGCCACCCGAAATTTGTCCCCTATGTGGCGCTCCCCGCAGCCTGTTCGTACCGATCAAGTAGCTGAAGACAAGAAAATTGCTGTTCCATAAAACTTAAGCCGTACGGTTCTAAGGTTTCACCATGCGCTAGTACAGATACTGTTGACCTTGTTTTGGTCGACAGTATCTTTTTAACTGGACTCCTCTTCTTCGATAACCAAATAACGCTTGAAGTTCACCTTGCATAAAATACTACTAAATAAGGCTACCAATAGAGAGGAGGCAAATATTAATGAAAGCTCGAGCTCGAGGCAGAACCCAAGCACGGGTCCCGTCCAGTTGTCCCCCGGGATTTGGACCCTATACAGTAGTTCCTGGGGACACGATGTTTCAGCTGGCTCGGCGCTATCAAATAAGCTTAGACGTTATCATCAACAGTAATCCTCATATTCCTAACCCTAATGTTCTCATTCCTGGGGATGTGCTATGTGTTCCGACCCCAGAAGGCGGACGTATTCCCACAAGCTGTCCCGAAGGATATCAACGCTATACGGTGGTTGCCGGAGATACGATAGAAAGGATCGCCGGACGCCTAGGCTTAGACGCAGGACTAATCGTGGCTAATAATCCCCACATTGAAGATCCAAACATAATTTTCCCCGGCGACGTTTTATGTGTACCCATTCCTATCGTTTTTCCCTGCTGCGTAATCTTAGAAAGCAGAAATGCTTCCTTGTCCGCCGATGCACAGGCCGTCACCCTGGCACAAAAACTTACCAACAGTAACCACGCCATCACTTTCACCGCCATTAGCCTACCTCCACCGTCAACTTTCGGCAACTTTGATCAATACGAAGGATTTGTCGGGATTCCCGGGATCGGTGGCTTTGGCTTGGTCTTGCAGCCGGTCCAAACGGAACTCCCCTCCTGGACCGGTACGCTGCAATTCAAACCCTTATTATCTGCCGGTAATCAGGTTTATGTCTTACCGGGCAATTCAATGACCGGCGTATCCGGATCACCCGTGCTTTCTACCAATCTTAACGCGTGCGTGGAGGATTTATAAATCCTCACCAGTTCTGGTGAAAATAACCTTAGCTTAAATCCTCACCCTCCCCCTACTTCAGACATAATATAGACAAAAAAGGGGCGATATAAGTGAACCAAAAAGGATTTCAACCTTATCCAGGCTTTCCTTTTACCACTTACAAGTATTTTGATACCTATTCTTATGTACCCATCTATGCTTACAGTGAAGCGCTGCAATTAATTGCCGAATCAGTTAATTCCGAAAGAGAAGATGAACTCTTTTATGATTATTTACTTAGTGTTGCGCCGGCAGCCCAAAAAGAGATTATCCTTGCCATTCGCGATGACGAAAGAAAGCATAACAAGCTTTTTCGACAACTTTATTGGGAAGTCACCGGTCAGGAAGTTCCTTCCGCACCCGAACCTACATTTGAAAAACCTAAAACCTACTGCGATGGCTTAACCCGTGCTTTGTTTGGCGAACTGGCAGCAGTAGAAAAATACCGTAAAATTCTATTTGGTTTTGAATTTCTGCCCTATAGAAATATAATTACCGAAATTTACACGGACGAATTAAAGCATGCCACCAAATGGAATTATTTAATTGCTATGAATTGTCGTTAACCCGCCAACCCCTAAACACACCCTATTAAAAATCCCGCAAGTGATTTATGCGGGATTTTTATTTTCCATAATTAATGTTATATTTTTAAACTCTTATTTTTAGGGCCTTGGGATGCACCTGTACGTTCCAGGGTAAATCCGGCCCCTTTTCCCCGTCTAAATCCGTAATTAAACGTGGTTCCAATTCTAAACGGAATTGCTTCCCCTGACAATAAAAAACCTGTTTATCCTGCAAATGCTGGCCCCGCGTAAAATGGTACATTAGCCGCGGAAGTCTTGGTATTGGTGCCGCCTTAATCGCTAAAAAATCAAGTACCCCGTCACTCATTTTCCCTTCCGGCATTATCTGTTGGAATCCCCCAGCTGTACCTCCATTCAAGATTAAAAATAGGAGGACCTCCATAAAGTAAGTTTGCCCCCCATCTACAGTTAAACGAAGTTCTGAAGACTGTAATTTGGGTAGTTTTTCCATGGCCTTTAAATAATAAGCTAATTTCCCCCATTTATTCTTTAAATGATAGTTAACTTCATGCGCCGTTTGGGTCAATTGACCGGCAGACGCTACATTAATAAAGTATTTACTGTTCACTTCCCCTAAATCAATATCGATTAAACTACCTTCCGTAATGACCCGGCAATATTCGTCAACCCGACAAGGAATGCGGAGGTAATTGGCTACATCATTGCTGGTCCCTTCAGGAAAAATCCCCAGGGGAACGGTAAATTCGTATTCCATCATCGCATTAACTACTCCATTAATGGTGCCATCTCCCCCAGCAGCAATGATAGTATGGTATTTTCCTGGGTCATTTCCTTTTAACTGTTCCACGATCATTTCATTGTCGCGAATACGCCAGGGAATAACCTGGAAACCTGCTTCTTGAAAATACTGAATCACCGGGTCCAACTTATCTTTAAAACGCCCCCCGCCTGCCACGGGATTATAGAATAAGCCGATTTTCCGCTTCAAAATTTCTCCCCCCTTTTCTGGTGGGACTTGTACAAGGTTTTTCTTAGTTTTATTTTACCATAGAACAAAAAAAGCCAATGGTTACCCCGGTCAGTCTATAAAGCAACTACTACTGTTCAAGGCTACAAAGTTCTGTTACAATAAGGTTTAATGGAATAAGGGATGCCGCTAGGGGTGCCTGCAGGGCTGAGAGGCTGGTGCCAACCCTTAGAACCTGTGGTTGAGGTGAGTTCAACTGTCCTGGATAATACCAGCGTAGGGAAGTGGTAGGGAAAGAGAAGAATATAAATTTGCCATATACCACTTGGGTATATGGCTTTAAATTTTTCGGAAAATATAATGTGAAAATTGGCTTACTTAGCCTTAGATTAAAAGCAAATGGGGGAACTTTCTTGCGTTTTTTTAATTTACGAATGATGGTAGAAATCGCTTTAATGATCGGTCTAGCCGTAGTATTAGGAATGATAAAAATTTACCAGGCTCCCTGGGGAGGGTCGATCTCTCTAGAAATGTTACCGTTAATTATCGTAGCATACCGGCACGGACTGGGACCCGGGCTGATAGCTGGCCTTCTTTATGGTATGCTCAACCTTGCTCTAGATGGTTTACGCTTCATCGTCCACCCGATTCAGTTGCTGCTGGATTACCCGGTAGCTTTTGCCCTAGTAGGACTAGCCGGCTTGTTTCCTGGTCGATACTGGCTCGGCACTACCGCCGGTAGCCTGGCCCGACTGGCTTCTCATTTAGTCTCCGGAGCAATTTTCTTTGGCTACTATGCACCAGAAGGACAAAACGTTTGGTTATATTCTTTAATTTATAACAGTAGTTATATCCTTCCAGAGCTAGTCATCTCCGGATTCTTGTTATGGTTAGTAGCCAAAAAAACCCGTCATTTAGGCCTGCTGGAACGTCAGTCGTTGTCCTAGTTAGAAATGGGGGTAGATGATGATGCGTCGATGTGTATTAGTCGCCAACGGTAACTGGCAGAATCCAGAGTGGCATGCGAAACAGTTAAGAGAAAATGATTTTCTCGTCGGTATTGACGGCGGCGCGCAACATTTATACCAGCTAGGGCGATTGCCGGATTTAGTCGTAGGAGATTTAGATTCCCTAGATGCGGAAGTGGCCCGAGAATTAAAGGCGGGTGGATGCCAATTTGTTGTCTATCCGCCGGAAAAAGATCTAACGGATACCCAGATTGCACTCGACCTGGTTAAACAGCGTGGTTTCCGGGATATTCTCCTACTAGGAGCCCTAGGGTGTCGTATTGACCATCTGCTTTCTAACCTTTTTTCCCTGGTACCATTAGTTAATGATGGAATGCGCATCAAACTAGCCGATCCCGAACAAAGTCTATGGTTGTTCCCCAATAATGAACTAAAAATTGAAGGCGTACCGGGGCAAGTAGTGTCCTTACTAGCCCTTACCCCGGTTACCGGAATAACGACTAATGGATTAAAGTATCCCCTGCAGGATGCCACCCTTGACCCCTTTTGCCCTTATGCCATTTCCAATGAACTAATAGGAAACAAGGCCAAAGTAAGCTGGTCAAAAGGGGTGCTGCTCGGAGTTTGTTTCTCCAGGCCTAACCACGATTATATCTAAGCAACCGCATCCCGTTAAACGTAACCAACAAGGAACTCCCCATGTCTCCTACAATGGCCAGCCACAAGGTTAACCAGCCGGGGATAACTAGAAGTAAAATAAATCCCTTAATTAGTAGGGCAAAGACAATATTCTGCTTGATGATACGTAAGGTCTGCCGACTTAATTTTATCGCATAAGGTAGTTTAGATAAATCATCCGTCATTAAGGCAATATCCGCCGTTTCCAAGGCTGTATCCGTACCGGCGGCCCCCATGGCAATCCCTACGGTGGCCATGGCCATGGCCGGCGCGTCGTTGATTCCATCGCCGACCATAGCCACTTTCGGGTTTTCTGCCAGGAGAGCTTTAATGGCCTCTACTTTATCTTCTGGTAATAGGTCGGCTTTAACTTCATCCATTCCCACCTGGCTAGCCATTGCGTGAGCGGTCCGTACATTATCCCCGGTTAACATAATTAATTTTTTGATCCCTACTTTTTTTAATTGTCCCATGGTTTGCTGACTGTTATCCCTTAAAACATCTGCTATCGCAATTAGCCCCAGAATTTTCTCTTCATCGCCCAGAACCGTAACCGTTTTACCTTCGAGTTGAAGCTTTTTAATTACTTCTTCCACACTGGCTAGAGAAAATTCTTTTTCCTGAAAAAAGCTTACCTTGCCGATATAGTATTTTCGATCATTCACTTCTGCCCGAGCTCCTTGACCCAACATCGTTTCAAATTGATTAACCGGGGGAATCTCTATACCTTGACCTTGTGTATAATCAACAATTGCTTCGGCTAACGGATGTTCCGATCGAGATTCGATGGCTGCCGCAAGCGTTAATATTTCATGCTCGTTACACCCATTCAAAGGAACGATATTTGTAACCCGTGGTTTTCCCTGGGTCAAAGTACCCGTCTTATCAAAGGCAATTACTGAAAGGGCTCCGGTTTCCTCTAGGTAAGCTCCGCCTTTAATTAAAACCCCATTCCTGGCTGCACTACCGATAGCGGAAACAATGGAAACCGGGGTAGAAATAACCAACGCGCAGGGACAAGCTACCAGTAACATGGCCAGCGCTTCATAAAACCATTTATCAAACGGTTGTTGAAAAAACAGGGTAGGTAAGATGGCCACCAGTACCGCGGCCAAAATAACTAGGGGGGTATAGTAACGGGCAAATTTATCGACAAACTGTTGGGAAGGAGCCCGCTGACCCTGGGCTTCTTCCACCAGATGAATAATCCGGGCCATCGTATTATCTTTGGCTAGCTTAGTAACCTCGATATCTAGAGAACCTCTTTCGTTGATGCTCCCGGCAAATACCTCATCACCTACTTGTTTCTCTACCGGTAAGGACTCACCGGTAATCGGTGCCTGGTTAACCGTGGAAGCTCCACCTACTATACGGCCATCCATGGGTATCCGCTCCCCCGGCCGAACGATGATGGTATCTCCAATATGCAGTTCGTCTACCGACAAAAGCATTTCCTGCTGGTTACGACGCACCAACGCTTCTTTCGGGCTTAGTTCCATCAGGGCCTGAATGGAATTCCTGGTCTTATCCAGAGTATAACCTTGCAAGGCATTACCTAGAGAGAACAAGAAAACCACCACGGCCCCTTCTTCAAACTGACCGATGCCCACCGCTCCAATCGCGGCGATGGTCATCAAGACGTTCATATCCAACTGCCGACCCTTAACCAGCATTGACCACCCACTTTTAGCCGGCAGGTAAGCGCCAAGTACAATGCCCGTAATAAAGATGGGGTTGACCATCGATTCCGGTAAACCTACCAGATGTTTGAGGATAACCGCCAATCCGGCCATGATTCCCGAAACTAGGGTTGATACCACGTATTTATTGGTTTTCCAGAAGGAAGCCTCGGCCTCCTCATTGGTCCTAGTCCCTTCTAACCTCGCATGGTAGCCCTGTTCTTCGATAATATCGATAATCTCAGCAGCCGATCCCCGATGGGTTACTTCTAATTTTGCCGCCCCAAAGTTAAGCATCACTCTTTCTACTTGGGGATTGGCATTAACCCTTTTTTCTAGTTTTGCCGCACAGTCTGCGCAATCCATGCCCCCAATACGAATAGTCGTCGTTTTTGCCTCCCCGGCCGACGACGGTTCTGTAAGGTCTTTGATGAGAACGGCTTTCCCCATTATGACATCCCCCCAGCTGCTATTAATTTACGGATAGAATTAGCTTATCGAATTGGTTGATAAAAGTTGATACTGGATATGGCCTATAAAAGTTAGAAGAATAACGTTATTCGGTAACGTGCTCAAAACCTTGCCCAAATAGTCTTTCCACATGCTTGTCCGCCAATGAATAATATAAAACCTTGCCTTCTCGCCGAAACCGGACCAACTTTTGATGCCGCAGAAGCCTTAGTTGATGCGAAACCGCGGATTCAGATAACCCGATAACTGCAGCCAGATCGCAAACGCATAACTCCTGCTGCATTAAAGCAAAAAGCAGCTTAACCCGCGTTGTATCCCCCAATGCCTTAAATAATTGCGCTAAAGACTGGGCTGCCTCTTCTTCAAGCATTCGTTGTCGCACTTCTTTTACCTTGTCTTCATGAATACAACTTACCTCACAACGATCTACGATTTCACGTTCACGCGTCACCTTTGAATCCCACCCCTTTCTCCGCGTTGAATTATTTAAAATAATATCTGAACAACTATTCATATGTTTGTTTATTATTTTAAACTTGATGGTCCTCGTTGTCAACAAGAAAAGCCCAAGCAAGCTAGCGCTTGAGCCGGCACGATTACCACCGCGGTATCTGCTTCAGTACTGCTGCATTCTCCATCCTTTTAAATTTCATTTTCTCTAGCTGAATAATGTTAAGGTAGGAAAATTATGATTACTTTGCCAAACCATTCTATATTGTTAAACAAAATGTTACAATACAAACGAATTAGAATAACAAAATAGATTAGTTTTAAGCATTGCTACCACTTTTTCTGTATGGTCATAAAGTCGCTCACCAGAAACGAAAGGAGAGAGGAATGTGAAAACTAGAACACAATCAATTTTGGGACTGGTCCTCGCATTTTTGATCATGCTGGTTTGGGTCCCTTCACCAGTCCGGGCGGAAAGCTACGTGCTGCCACTAGAAGAGTTGGAGGCGGAGGTGACCTGGCAGATTACAGCCAGCTCGAACAGGTCATGGAGGAGCCAGGACATCGGGAAAGATGATAAGGTTTGCGCCCAGTATGACGGCAACGATTCCTTTTCGCTTAATTTGGCCGGCACTACCGCTTTGACTAATACTAGTGGAACATGGAATCAGACCCCTTATTTTAAGTCACTGTCTAATAATAAGGATTACTCGCGAAGTTGTCAGGGGGACGGAAATCAAACCTCCCAGTTCTTTTATGATGATGGTTCTCAGCGTACATCGGTGGAAAACTGGCACTATAGCTGGCCGGCCACGGAGCACGAAGGAGCTGACAACAGCCCCATCCAAGAGCTGAAGCTTATACTTCCTCAATCGGAGAATGAACCCCTCCGCTACGAGATTTACTGGAATCCATTTTTTTTCATTGACTATGATTCTCCGGACGATTACTTTGATACCACCTCGGATACTTACGGAGACGTTTCTGGGCATCATAATGGCCCGAGTTTAGCCTATCAGGCTTGGTATGACTGGGGCGAAACCCATCCCGATGGTGGGGGCGGCGAATTGACCTTCAGTGCTGGTCAGTTCCGGGATAAAGACATGATCCATCATCCTTTCCGCGTGGAAGAAAGCAGGCCCAACGAGCAGAACTGTGGGCAGTCCTTTATCGAGATTAATTACGAAATTAACCTTAAACCATGGATAAAGGACATACAACCCAACCAAGTACTGGGGCGTTACGAATATAAAAACGATCTGGATTACACTCCGGCTACCGATTTTGTAGCCGGCAAAGATACCGTTATTCAAGTGTTCCTCTCCAAAGGGCTTAAAGCAGAAGAACAAGCCAAGGCCCTGTTGAAGATCTATCATAATGGCACCAATGTGGCTACATTAACCAATTTTAAAAAAGATAAGCCTAATAATGCTTTGATTTTTATTCCCCCTAGCCGGTCCACTTGTGGCAACTGGAAAGCTGGCACCTATAAATTTGTAGCCCAGGTTGGTGATTCTAAGGAGTTTGAAAAGGATAACGTTATCTTTGAAGAGCGCGGCAAACTCAAAGTCTATGCCGTGCCGGTGAAGGCCAACTACGCTGGCGAGATCAAAATACCTGGTAACCAGTGGAAAAGAGGGGCAAATTTTATGCGCCGGGTTTATCCTATTGCTTATAACGATTTTACTTATAAACTAAGAGGAGAGCCTTATGACGCCAGCGATCCCAGTTTTGATCTTACAACCGATGCCGGCCAAGAAAAATTGTGGGAACATCTGAATGCCTTACAAGGCAATGAAGGGTCGTATGACCTCGTCATCGGTTTTATCGAAGAGGGTATTCCTTTGCCGAACAACAAGGTGTTGCAAGGCTACACTTATGGAGAGCCCTCCAGCATCGTGGTTAATTCTGACGAGGATATGCCGGCCACGGTAGCCCACGAAGTAGCCCATATCTACGATGTAGGAGATGAATACTTTCGCGGATCTTATCATCTAAGTGTAAATTCTCCCCCTTTTGGCTATTATGGGTGGGACTGGGATAATGAGCACAAACTGGTTACAGCCAGCGATCCAACGGTTAAACCTTTCCCTGGCGCCGCAGGATCATTAATCTCTGAGAAGCTGCATCCCTATGATACCGGTGGACGGGGCTTACTGAAGGATAGCATGTCTTTCATGGGTAGCGGCGCAGCCCAAAGTAAAAACTGGATTTCGCCCAGCGTATGGCAGCATTTATTTGAATCTTTAACGCCCCCGGTGGCGGCCACTGCCATTATGGCCTTTACTGGAACCGGTGGCACCCGGGTGATCGAAGCCTCCGGCTGGGTTAGCAATACCGGAGAAGTGGAACTGAGCCTACCTTGGACCAGCTATACTACCACCAAAACCGTAGTTAACAGCCCTGGTACGTACACCATCCAGGCGGTGGATGAAAATGATAAAGTACTGGCTAGCAATGGTTTTAACCTTAGCTTTTTAATGCGTTCCAACCCACCCCTGGAAATTGATTCGGCACCCTTTACCCAGGTCATCGTGCCTTTCCCGGAGGGAACTAAAAAATTCTGGGTGATGGACCAAAACGATACCCTTCTTAAAGAGCTAGGGGTTAGTTCCGGCGTACCCACGGTAACCATTACTGCCCCGGCTGCCGGAAATGAGATTACCGGCACGGCTACCATCACCTGGACCGCTGAGGATCCGGATGCAGACAGCCTCTACTATCAAGTGGAATACACCCCGGACGGAACAGATTGGATTATACTGGCCTGCAGACTCACGGACACCAAGTGGGTACAGGATTTCAGTAAGCTTCCAGGCGGTGATCGGGCTCAAATCCAGGTGACCGCCAGTGATGGTATTAACAGTGCCACAGCCACCAGCGACTTACGGGTACCGCTGAAAGGGCCAGAAGTATTCATTGAAGAACCCGAGGCAGAGGCTAGCTATGCCCAGGATGAAGGGGTGGTTTTATACGGTTCAGCTTACGATCCCCAGGAAGGACAGGTTTATGACGACAACCGCTTGATCTGGACTTCCGACCGAGCTGGTGAGCTGGGTTGTGGCCCCACGGTATTTGCCACAAACCTTGAGGTAGGCAGGCATGAGATTACCCTAACTGCTACCAATAATGCTGGAATCTCCGGTACAGAAAGCATCACTTTATACATTACACCGGTGGAGGAACCCGGTACCGTTACAGAGCTGCCGTCGAAAACGTTTGCCGATCCTTCTAAACGAAAAGTGATTTTTAATAAACCGATAAATGCCGCTACATTGCAGAACCAAATCAGAGTGGAAGATGTTTACAATAACCCAGTGCCGATTGAGGTACTACCTGGAGATGATGGGATATCCGCCATAATATATCCGCTATCAGGAACTTTTCAGACCGGCCAGACTTACACTATTTACATTGATCGCGGTATCCAGTCAGCCTCCGGGCAACCATTGAAGTGTGGCTACAAAATGAGCTTTCGAGTTAATTGAGTAGTAGATTCAAAAGATCCCCCCTGGCCATAGAAAGGCAGGGGGGATCTTTTTTAAAATTTTTTATAGTGCCTTCTATTCCAAGTGATTTACTATATTCCGACACTCCGAAGGTCATTGCTATTTTCAAACTGATATCTCCATATTTCAAGGTATTATTTTCCAATTATTTTCGAATCCTTTCCGCCAAAGCTTCTGCTCCATTATGATTGGTATCCGGCATAAGAATTAAGAACTCTTCTCCGCCCCATCTTGCTACAACATCCTGTTCCCGGCAACAGTCAGATATCAATCGTGCTATATTGGTAAGCGCAAAATCGCCACAATCATGTCCATAATTCTCATTCTCCCCTTTGACGGCTTTGCTTGGCAATGCTATACTATTCCTAGATATTATCACTTGTAAAGGAAGATTAACAATGAAATCCACCGTTACAATTTCCAGTAAGCGTCAAATAACAATACCCGCTAATATGTTTAGGTTGTTAAACCTGCAGCAAGGACAAAAATTAATAGTTGAAGTAGATGAAGGCCGATTGATTATATCACCTCGACCAGACAGCTTGACTAAAGAATTGCGCGGACTGACCAAAGGCTTATTTGGAAAAACAGCTAGCGAAATTGACGATTACCTTAAAAAGGAACGAGATGAATGGCACAATATAAATCAAGACAATTAGAATTATTTATGGAACAAATCACTCAGTATCAGACGTTGCTTCTGGATACTAATGCCCTTATCTATTTTTTAGACGATGTCTCCGGTTATGCTGATTTGCTAGAACCGATTTTTAATTTAGCCGAACAAGGCCAGATTAGAATTAATTTATCCGCAATCTCCGAAGCCGAACTCCTGGTTAAACCTTATCGCGAAGGAAATTTAGAAACCGTAAAAGTCATCAAATTCTGGATTGAAGAATTCCCGAATCTTAAAGTTATTCCCGTATCTCGAGAAATTGCGCACAAAGCAGCAGAGCTACGAGGCGTGCTGGGGTTAAGGCTGCCCGATGCATTAGTACTGGCTACGGCGATTAATACAGATAGCGAGCTGATAGTCGGCAACGATTTCCAAATGCTACGAAAAGCCGCTGCCTACCTACCGGGGCTTACGTTAGAGCATTATTTGTCATAATAACTAATAAATAAACGGCTCTGACAAATATCGTCCCCCGTCCCACTCGATCGGTGGCTGAAATCACTATGGATGGACCTGTCGATTCTTCAATATTAAAGCCAGGATAGATCTCCCTAATTCTGGTGTAAGTATGCTTTCCCATTTACCTACCTCAAGTTTCAACCATTATTCTCTAAAACTCTCTAAGCCGGCCTCCAGGTTTGTACTCAATCAACCATTTATTATTCGATAAATTTCGAGGAGTACCACTACCCCTTTAGGAAGAAATCGGAAAGGCGGAAGCCTTGCTGATTTCTTTTCGTGCATTACTCTTTTCGATATTTTGAAAAGCTTGAGGAAATGACTTTGCACTAATAGAGGAAGTTCTGAAATCTTTTTAGGTAATGTCGGGCCTATTTATCGTCCGTGGCCCCACCGTCACCAGACACCGGGATGGCTTCCCCTAAATAAGTTGGTTCCGGTTTGATTACTTTGGCCAGCCAAAAATCTTTATTGCGGGCGGCCATTTCCCGCATCCCATAAACGGCCATTACTTGCCCGTAATCATGTTTATCGGAAGCAACTCCATAGGCTTCCAAACCCAGTTCTCTGGCGATGAAAACCGCCCGCTTCAGGTGGTACTCCTGGGTTACGATAATAACCTTCTTAACTTGAAAAATGTCCCGGGCTCTGTACAAGCTTTCATAGGTACTGAAACCGGCATGATCCATAAATATGTCTTGCCCGCTGACGCCTTGGCTTTTAATGAAGTCCTTCATCGTATTTACTTCGTCATAATCCTTGCGTCCATGGTCGCCGCTCACAATTATCTTGGGCGCTTTGTTGTTTTCGTATATTTCGTGGCCGGTGGTCACTCGGTCTCTGAGCATGGTGGACAAGGTTCCGTCCGGCAATACATAGGCGCCCAAAATTAGCACCGCCTCCGCGCTGGGCACGTCCTGCACCGTATGTATATACTTAGCGCCCACCTGTTCGACATAGCGGTTGATTGCCAAAAATGCGGCGCCCGACCCAATCAACAAAATAAATATTACACCTATGGCTTGTTTATAGTGATTTCGCAAAAATGATTTCAATGTTCTGTTCTCCTGTAGCACATGTTAGTTGCAAGTAGTACAAATTTAGTTGAATGTTAGGTCGTACATTATTAGTTGGACATTTATAATGAAGAGCGCAGTTAAATATAAATAAGCTATCTTTGGCCTTTTATACAAGGTCTTAAAAAATGAACATGCGGCGCCTTTCGCCTACTACTGTTCATTATAACCTATCTTGCTGCGGTTGCATTTCAGTTAATAAACTATCTGTGCCAAAAAAACGAGGGCGCAATAGATTTGTTCAAACATACGTCTGCGGCTAAATTGCATTTAGGCTGCGGTTAAACTGCGGTTAAGATGCTTTTTAACTGCGGTCAGGCTGCCGCCGTTACTCTGCGAAAAGCTTCCGTAAGTAAAGCTCCCGGTTTTCCATAAAACCTTTGGTTATCTGATAATGGGCGGTATCTTCATAGGCGGTCTGCGACAGCGGAGAAGTATCAAAATCTAAGAGCTGTGCACCCGGATAGGCTAAAATAATCGGCGAATGGGTGGCGATAATAAACTGCGACTTGCCCTCACGTTCCAGTTCCCAAATGATTCTCAGCAGGCTTAACTGGCGGGCGGGGGAAAGCGCCGCCTCCGGTTCATCCAGCAGATAAATGCCCTTTTTCCCAAATCTGTTTAAAAAAATGGACAGAAAAGATTCTCCGTGGGATTGATCGTGGAGGGATTTCCCGCCGTAAGCCGCATAAGCTTCCGGACCGAGATTATCAATGTGCGCGGCAAAATTGAACAGGCTTTCGGCCCTAAGAAAAAAACCATTGGTGACTTTCGGTGCCCAGGAAAGCCGGATAAAATCGCCTAACGCGGCTTCCGAGGAGGGAGTTTCGTAGAAGTTGTTCCGGCCTCCGCCGGCCGGGTTGAATTCGCATTTATGCGCAATCGCTTCCAGGAGAGTTGATTTCCCCGAGCCATTCTCGCCAACAAAAAAAGTTACGCTGCTGGTAAACTCGATGAAGTCCAGTCCCGCAAAGGCCGGTATAGAAAAGGGATAGACCTGGGGACTCCGAATCCTTTCATTTAGGAAACTCAATCTGCGTAAAAACATTGACCGTATTCTCCCGTTATTCGCTTCAGCCGTTCAGGTTAAATT
>JAAYQE010000086.1 GCA_012519455.1 Syntrophomonadaceae bacterium | reverse complement strand
TAGCTATATTCGACAAAGGTATTTAAATTGCTCTTTGCCCGATATTGACTTAAGCCCCAGCCAAAAATTCCAACCAGGACAACTGCAAGCAGCAAGGAATACCCGGTACGTTTTTTCCAAAAATCTTTTATTTTAAAATCTTTAAATTTCAATGATTCTCATCCTTTCTATCGACAGAAAACATGTTTTCCGATCGTGATTATCCGGGGTCGCGACCAAATCCAAGCGTTGGTCGTTTTAGCGGGATTGTAATAAAACACCGCGCCATAGCTAGGATCCCAACCGTTTAAAGCATCCAGGGCTGCCCGCCGCGCGCTTTCGGTCGAGGGAGCATTGATTTGACCATCACTGACCGCGGTAAAGGCACCGGGTTGATAAATTACCCCGGCAATCGAGTTGGGATATCGTGAATCTCTCACCCGGTTCAAAACTACGGCGCCTACGGCAACTTGCCCAATATAAGGTTCCCCACGGGCCTCCCCATTTATAATACGAGCTAATAATTCCACGTTGTCTCCCTGCGAAACCCCTCGGCTGCTTACCGCTACGGTTCTTACACCTGAAACAGTAGGGTAACCTAACCCGGCCCACGTCGACGGACCCACTACTCCGTCAACCGTCAAACCATTTTTCCGCTGAAAATCTCGAACGGCTTGGGCCGTTTTAGCACCGTACACACCGTCGATGGCACCTTGATAATAACCCCATTCACTTAATCTCGATTGTAAAAGACGAACCTCACTTCCACTACTGCCCCAATATAGCGTCATTCTTTCCCCTACGGCAGAATCAACCCGAACGAGTAACCAACTACCTCCTACTAACATAAGAACTATAAACATCCCCAATATTTGGTATTTACGCCGTTTTGCTTTAAAAAAACAACCTATCTTATCCCAGAACATTGAAGTTATCCCTCCATCCAAATACAGAACATTGCTTTCTAATAGTGTTTCAAAAGGAGTTTTTTTCTATACTTTATAAAGGAGTGTCCGGAAATTAAGCTCTTTGGTAACCCCCAGCCAATACAATACAAACAATTCCATTCCTAATTCTGTGCAGGCATATGTATAGAACTACGGTTGAAGGCAATAATAAAAACGGGAGTAATTCCCACCCCTTATATATCCTCCTTGGAAACCCCCGGGCTTAATCCGGGGGTCTTTATTTTGCCTTTTAAAACTAGATAATTTAACCGAAGGCAGGACCTTGAAAAAGATTGTCGAATATTTAACCGGTTGTCATATAATTGTTTTAACTTTTAATGCTTAGAAGGTGAATATATGGAAAGCCTTACCCTAATTGAGCGGTTTTGGACTTCTCTTAGCACTCCCTTATTTACGCTTACGGCCTATGAAAAGGCACTAGGCAGCCAAACCGTCGGGGTTAGCGTAGCATCTTTCTTTACTCTAGCTGTTTTTTTTACCACCATCTTAGATGTAATTAGAGCCGGCGATAAATGGATTACCGGCGTTGCTCGAGGCATCATTAAGGCTTCCTGGATTTTTCCTTTGCTTTACTTGCCCTATCAGGGGGCCCCTTTATGGATCGCTCTCTTTTTCGGATCATTCATGTGGTTAGGGAGTTGGATACTGTTACGAAAAATAGCCATCAAGCGACGCCCCTCTTCTAAGGTAAAAAGATAAAGGTTGAAAACTTATGTTGAAAACCTATAAGATAACTTTTTCGGGGAATGTAATCAAAAAAAAAGGAAATAATATAGGTTAACGGGGCACCACCCTCCCCGTTCATATATCTTTCCAGAAACCCCGGACACGGCTCGCCGGGGTTTCGTTACTTTTTACGATAATGCGGAAATTTATATTTATTTTTTCTGTGCATTTGGTATAATATCTCTGTCGTTTTGAAGACTTTGTAGAAGAGCTTATGTAGGCTTCATTACGTTAACCAGAAAGAGAGGGATGTAAGGTGTTGCCCACCCCAACTAAATTTTTTGTTACCGCTGGTAGTTCAGAAGGGAATAGTGAATTAACGGCCTTTGATAACGCGTTGTTACAAGCGCGCGTCGGCAATGTTAATCTAATTCGCGTAAGCAGTATCCTACCACCAGGGACTCAGTACACACCCGACTTAGAAATTCCCCCGGGTTCTTTGTTGCCTATTGCCTACGGTTCTATTGTTAGTACCGTCCAAGGAGAAATTATCTCTGCTGCGGTAGCCGTAGGAATTTCAGCCGATTCTTTCGGGGTAATTATGGAATTTTCCGGGAAATGTACGCGTGACAAGGCCGAAGCAGAAGTAATAGCCATGGTAAAGGAAGCTTTTGCCAATCGTAAGATGGAACTAAAAGATCTCAAAGTAGCCTCTGCGGAGCACCAGGTACAACGTATTGGTTGTGCCTTTGCCGCTGTGCCTCTTTGGTATTAATTGGGTCCGCTAATTTCTAGTAGGAGGCTCATAAAATGGAATTGTGGTATACGGAAAAACAAACCCCTAACGTAGGGATAACTTGTAAAGTTAAAGAAACTTTACTGATAGAACAAACTCCGTATCAACACTTAGCGATTATTGAAACCGAACAATTTGGAAGGATGCTGGTTTTAGATGGTATGGTGCAAACGACCATCGTAGACGAATTTGTCTATCATGAGATGATTACCCTAGTCGGTTTAAATACGCATCCCCATCCCCGTCGAGTTTTAATTATCGGTGGCGGTGATGGAGGCGCCTTGCGTGAGGTAGTGCGACACCCACGGGTAGAAAAAGCAACTATGGTAGAAATTGACGGTCAAGTTGTTGAAGCTTCGAAACGTTTTCTACCGGAAATAAGCAGCGCCATGAAGGGCCATCCCAAAGCAGAAGTGCTAATTGAAGATGGTATTCACTACGTCAGTCAGCATAAAAATGAGTTTGATGTAATTATCGTAGACTCAACGGAACCGGTGGGGCCCGCGATAGGCTTATTCAGTGCGGATTTTTACCAGAGTATTTTTCAGGCTCTAAAAGAAGACGGGCTTTTTGTCGCCCAAACCGAGTCCCCTTTTTTTAATACCGACTTAATTCGCCGAGTTTTTCAAGATGTATCCCGTATTTATCCCTTAACCAAGCTATATTTAGCCAGTATACCGACCTATCCTAGTGGACTCTGGAGTTTTACGCTTGGTTCAAAAAAGTATGACCCGGAAAAAATCACGGCTGAGCATTGTCCTGATTTTCCAACTCGTTATTACAACCCGACTCTCCATCGGGCCGCTTTTAGGTTACCACAATTCGTTGAAGAATTACTGCTGCCGGGTAATCGTTTATCGGGAAGGAATGAGGGAGTTTAATTGCTGGATGCTAGTTTATTCGATTCCAGTTTAGTCGAAAAAAATTTTGGTTTTATGGGCAGTCTGGAGCATTATCAGAATGCGGACGTAATTATTTTAGGAGTTCCTCTAGAGGCGACCCTGAGTTTTCGTCCGGGAACCCGTTTTGGTCCGCAACAAATAAGAAATGTATCTGTAGGTCTGGAAGAATACAGAATGTACCAAGAT
>JAAYQE010000085.1 GCA_012519455.1 Syntrophomonadaceae bacterium | reverse complement strand
TATACTGCCCATGGAGGGAGGGGGAAATGATGCGGCCCAGAATACGGCAATGGTCGGAGGTTATAGTGGAAAAAAGCCTGCTAGTCATTGCTTTATTTACCATAATAGTTATCACCTTATACACTAGATGGAGATGAAGTTAGGGCCGAACCAGAAGGTGTAGTAAATAAGATGTATTGTGAGAGCCTTCGGCTCTATTATAAGGATTTCCTGGCTTTACGGGAAATTACTCTACCTATCGTAGAGTACCGGGTTACCGCCCTGATTGGCCAAATTGAAGAAAAAGGCCTAGTTGAAACATTAATCGCCAAGGATAGAATTGCGGTCGTAGTTCATCCGGCTAATCGGGTGCAAAAGCTTACCCTGGTCCAAATTAAGGGTATCTATGCTGGAACTATAACTAACTGGAAAGACGTAGGAGGAGAAGACCAGATTATTGATGTAGTAACCCGGGAAGAGGGATCCGGAACTAGAGGAGCCTTTGAAGAACTGGTGATGGGCAAAGATTCTAAAATAAGGACCAGTGCTATCGTTCAGGGTTCTACAGGGGCAATAAGGACTACGGTGGCCGGAAATTCCAAAGCCATTGGGTATATTTTTCTGGCTAGCCTTAACGAATCAGTTAAAGCGGTAATCGTTGAAGGAGTACCGGCAACTACAGGCAATATATTAAATGGAACTTACCAGATCTGCCGGTCCTTTCTGTATCTAAGTCAGGCTGAGCCGGTTGGCGAAGTCAAGAATTTTATCGACTTTGTCTTGAGTCCAGAGGGTCAAGCCCTAATTGAAAAAGAAGGCCTGGTTAGGGTAAAGTAGGTACCAATGCAATAGAGGTGATTGACATTTGATGTCTGAATTGTTACAATAAACGCAAAACTGAATGAATGTTCATTCCAGAAGGTGAAGAAGTTGGACCTAAAGCCAAAGATGATAGAAAAAAGAGAAAAGCTCCTGGAGTGCGCTCTTGAATTATTTATCGAGAAAGGATATTTTGATACACCGGTAAGAGATATTATTGAAAGATCAGGTTTTGGGACAGGTACTTTTTATAAGTATTTTGATAATAAAGAAGACATATTAAAAACTTTATTAGAAGGGTTTGCACAGCAGATAATTTCTTGTGTGAAAAATTATTATACGACGGAAAAAGATCTTTATATTCGCTTTATCGAAACGAAGCGGGTAACTATGGAAATATTTGCCCGAAATAAGAAATTATCAGAAATATATGTCCGGGTGGTGGGAGCAAGCGATACGATTGACGCGTGTCTTAAAGATTTTGAAGATAAGCTGATTGAGTTTTCGACTAGAAACATTGAATATGGGATTCGAGAGGGGGTTTTTCAAAGATTACCGGTCTTACCGATTGCACATTCAATATTAGCTATCGAGAAATATTTACTGTATAAATGGATTGTGTTAAAGGCGATCTCGAAAGAAGAAATGATTGAAATGGTTGTATCCTTCCATGAGTCTTTAGCTGTTGGTTTGGTGAAAAAGGAATGGAATGAGAAGAACAGAACATAACCATACGATAAAGGAACATTCTTTTTAAAACCAAAAAGGGGGTAATAGGGTTGGCCCAGGTTTTAAATCCGGAACATCTTGAAGCCATCAAAAACCTTATTAATGAAAGTCCATATTTTAAATTGCTAGGTATAAAGGTACAAGATTTAGGGATTGGCTATTCTTTAGTGGAAGTCGATTTAGAGAATAGGCACCTCAATCCATTTGGTGGTATTCACGGAGGGGTCTATTCGTCTTTAATCGATACGGCTGCTTATTGGGCGGTCTATTGTGAGGTGGACGAAAATGTAGGCCTAATATCGCTGGACCTTAAGGTTGATAATTTGTCGCCAATTAATGAAGGCCGGCTAATCGTAGAAGGCAAACGGATTAAAATCGGTAGAAGTGTTTGTTTAGCCGAGGCCTTAATTACCAATGGTGAAGGTAAGCAGCTAGCGCACGGGACTTCCAAACAAATAGTAACCCATGGTCTCCAGACGATTAACCAAGCGGTGATCGCTATGGGGGGAAAAGCCTTACCGCCTAAGTTTTTACCTTCGGAAAAGGCTATTTAACTAGCAAAAGGAGGGTATCGTATTGAAAAAAGTTTT
>JAAYQE010000084.1 GCA_012519455.1 Syntrophomonadaceae bacterium | reverse complement strand
TGTAATTGTTTATTGATTGAGGATGAGATAAGGGCAGTTATTGATACCGGCTTGGAGATGGAGGTTATTGAGGAGTGCCAGCCAGAACGGGTGGATTTGGTCATTAACAGTCACGGCCACGGAGACCATATCCATGGAAATCGGGCTTTCACTCGGGCTAAGGTGGCTATTCATCGGTTAGAAGTGGATACGATTATCTCCAAAGAGGCTTTTGCCGATGGTCTGGTCGGAAGTTGGGCGGATTTGATGTCTGTACCCTTAAACTTTAATGTCGATTTTGACTATCCGGAAACGGGATTGACTTTTAAAGATACCCAGATTATTCGCTTTCCTAAATCACGGGTTGATTTTACCTTCGATGAAGGAGACATCATTGATCTTGGCGAAGTTAAATTAACGGTTATCCATACCCCGGGACATACCGCAGGACATTCCTGTTTCTATTGGGAACGGGAAGGAATTCTTTTTTCCACCGATATTGATCTGACCCGAAGCGGCCCTTGGTACGGCGATAAAATGTCTAACTTGGATCAACTAATTGCTTCTGTATACCGCATTCGAGATTTAAAACCGCGAATTTTAATTCCCGGGCACGGCCGGGTAATAACCGATAACCTGGAACAAAGGGTGGAAGTTTATCTCAGCCATGTGTTTCAGCGCGAAGAAAAGCTTTTACTAATCTTGAAACAACCGCAAACCCTGGATGCATTAGCCGACCAGCATCTGATTTATCAAGACCATGGTAATCCTTTATTTCGGTATTGGGAAAAAGTAATGTTACTTAAACATCTGGAAAGATTGGAGAGGAGGGGTCTGATCAAGCAAAGTGATGATCAATACTTTATCTAAAATCAATAAAACGGAAATTTTCAAGAAAATTGAGGTTATTAAGGGAGATATAACTAAAGCAGCAACCGAGGCGATCGTTAATGCGGCCAACAATACCCTCCGGGGCGGGGGTGGAGTCGATGGCGCGATCCATAAGGCGGGGGGTAAAGCCATTTTAGAGGAATGCCTTCAGATAATTCAAAAGCAGGGGAGTTGTGCTACGGGTGAAGCGGTAATTACTACCGCTGGAAACTTACCGGCTAAAAAAGTTATTCATACGGTAGGGCCGGTATGGAGTGGGGGAGAAAAAGGAGAAGAAGAGGCGCTCAGAAGTTGTTATCGGAACTCTTTGCAGCTAGCTGTAGAGCATGGTTTAGAAACGATTGCCTTTCCGAATATTAGTACCGGGGTTTACCGCTTCCCTAAAGATCTGGCAGCCAGTATTGCCCTGGATGAAGTAATGCGCTTCCTTAGCCAGGATAAACGCCTGAAAAAAGTCGTTTTTGTATGTTTTGATCAGGAGAACTATACAGCCATGGGGACGGTTCTTGTGGCTGGTAAACAGTAAACAGTAACCACTAAACAGTAATAAGTAGTAAACAATAAGTTAAGTTGAAAAATTGGGGAGTTGACTTATATTAAATGAATAATTCGATGCCTGATCCGAATGATGCAGAGAGGAACGCGAAAAAAATCAAGAAAAATTCAAGCCTGAAAAAATCAAGCCCGAAAAACTCAACAATGAAGTATGCTTATTTAATCCTAGGTAGTTTGATTTTAGTACGGGGTTTAATGTGGGTTTCTGATCTGGTTAAAGCGGAAAGATTTATGGCCGCGGGCGCATTGACGGTTGGTTCCTTTGGGGTCTGGTTGGCCCTAGTTATATATTCCCGCCAGTTACATCTAAAGGGATTGCGCCAACGTACTTTAGATGAAGAGTAAAGTGTAAGGGGTGCTACTTAGGGCAACTTTGTGGTACTTTTGTGCTGTGCTACTTAAGGCACTTTTAAGGCTAAAGGCGTAGTTTTTTTCTTTTTCTGTAGGTTGACCAACCTAATAAATCATAGCCAATTCAGTACCCCAGGATCCCTTCAACTAATAGCAGGATGGCGATTACCATTAACAGTACGGACCAAGTATGGCTGATTGTTAATAAGGACGCTGCACCTAATACCCCTAATAATAGAAGGCTGGCGCTGATGCGGATAATTCGGTCTTGGTTACTCAGGTTACGCTTAAAAGATAGCGCCATGGTTTTTCACCTCCAGTCTTAAGTTTCTGGCTGGAGGTGAAATTTTATACCCAGGCGTGTTAAAATTACTTATTTCTTACTTAATTCAAGTTTTAAAGACTCCCACTTTTATAAGTGGGTTGCTAGTTGTTGCTAGCCAATAAAAAACCTGTTTTTCCTTTTCTAGTTTACATAATACTTATTATAGGAAGTTATAAAAATTATATCGAGCGGTATTTTAAGCGTTATATCGAGCGTTATTCTGAGATTCTGAGCGTTATATCGTGCTTTATTCTAAGCGTTATT
>JAAYQE010000083.1 GCA_012519455.1 Syntrophomonadaceae bacterium | reverse complement strand
CGACCCCACTTTTTTTACCGGGAGGCATTGAAGATACTCCTTGCGACGGCTTATAGGATTCATCACCATGCGTATGATAAAGGCCGACTAAAGGTTTAGTTGCGGTTACGGGAACGGTGGTTTCTCCATCCAGGGGCAACTCGGTATCTTCCCAAGCCAAAGACTCGATGCCCACAAACTCACAGTGGGCAATATCTCCGGTCACCTCCTTTACGCGGTAACGCCGGTTGTCGGCATCAATATACTCATCACCTTTAAAGACCCGTAAAGCAGTTTGATCGATAACTTTACCCTGTTCATCGACTAAGGCGTAGTACCCTCCGTCTAAACGCTCTACCTCGTCAAAACCCATCCAGTTCAAGGGATTAAACACCGGAGCCACCTTATCCAGACCCCAATTAGGCAATAAACCCCAGTTAGGCAAGGCCGTCATACTGAAAGCGAAAAAGCCCATACAGATAATTCCGATTCCAATCATTACTACTAATCGCCTGTACACCGCTATTCCCCCCTGTTCATCGATTCAGCGTGAAGCTCATCTTCTTCACCCGGGTAATCCTGGCTGATTTCCCTATTAATCATCGTTTCATCTTCGAACGGTGTGTATTCTTGGTCCGATCTTAGGCCTGGTTTTCTTTCGACCGGATACAGTCGTTCCCTTAGACTAAAGCCCCGCAGGTTTTCTAGTAATGCCGGGGGGCGCCCCTTTTGCGCGGGACCACCCTGCAGTCTTTCGCGCGATTCACCAATAACTTCGGCTAAGAGGACCGCAATTACCCCGGCGATCACCATACTGTCAAACACTCCGGCTCCTCCAAGGGCCATGGTCCCTGGAATCGCTCGGGTGGTCATCCAGATTAAAGTGCCTATATCTAAAAACAAAATACTCAGGGTAGCGGCAATAAAGGCTGTGCGCCTGGAACGGCCCATCAGGTAAGCGACCAAACCGGCCAGTACCGGATACACAATGAGGGGATCCATAACCATGGTTTCCGGTTCAGCCCCTATCAACCGGTTGGCCGCGAAAAGGCTGGCCGTAGTGACCACGATGGCCAATAGAGCGCGGCCCCATTCCCGGCTGGTCCCCGCCCGACTTAAAACATACCCGGCTAGAGCAATCGGGATTAAGCCTCCCCCCACATTCAAGCTAAGGCGATTTCCAAGCGGAAGATCAATAAAGCTACCTACCACCATGGCGGCAATAATAAGCAAGGCCGTTTTATCCGTTAGATACAAGCGATCCAGTACCCGGTGGGCCAACCCCAGAAAGATAAGTACCGCGACAACTAATAAAATAGGTATTCCGAGGGAAATTCCCGGCATGGCAATAACTCCTTTCGTAATACTGGTGATTTTAGATTTCCCTGGCTTTTTAGAAACTATTCCGGCACTAAGGGATAAAAATGGACCCTGGTTAATTCGATTTTTCGCTTCTTCTCCCCCGGCTCACCTTTAGTAGACGGGTTAAATCTTGCTTAAAGGTTAAAACCGGCGCAAAAATATCCCCGGTTTGGGTTAAACGCAGCATAGCGGTTTGCCAATTATAATTTTGGGGTTGCAATTGCTTTCTAAAAGACGCCGATTTTAATTCATCCCAGGTAAGGGTCATGGATACGGGTGCGCCGGCTAAGGGTCGTAAACCGTAAACCGCGGCCAAGGTTTTACCCCGGCCATTCTGCAGATAATCGATATAGACCCGACCCTTTCGTTTTCGTACCAAGTGTTCAACCGTAGCCTGTTCAGGATAAGCCGCAGCGACAAGACGAGCGAGATAACCGGCCCCTTCCGTAATTACCGGGTAAGGGTATTGCGGGATG
>JAAYQE010000082.1 GCA_012519455.1 Syntrophomonadaceae bacterium | reverse complement strand
GGGGGCTGGAACATAACTACTTTTTTCAATAATTTGCCTACTAATGGGGTAGATACTGATTCGGAAGCTATTGCCTTCACCGATACCGGCTTAGTTGTTTACGATGCAGTTAATCCAGCTATCTTTACGATTCCAACCCAGACCATACCCGGGCCTCCCCCAGCCGAAGATTTAAACATCACGGTAGATTTTCATGGTTTGACCTTGTATGATGCAGAGTGGACCGCCTGGCCGGAAACCCAAGATGGCTATGCTGAGGGGGAGTTACGCTCTTATAGTATTGATAACACTGGAACGATTATTGGTAGTTATTCTAACGGACAGACCCAGAATATTGCTCAAGTGGCCTTAGCTACTTTTCAGAACCCGGCTGGCCTCCAGCTCATAGGGGAGAATATGTATGCCCAATCAGTCAATTCTGGGGATGCGAACCCTAGTGCCCCAGGTGTGGGTGGAAAAGGGTTTATTGTACCTGGAGCCCTAGAAATGTCTAACGTAGACCTAGCTCAGGAATTCACCGATATGATCATTACCCAGCGTGGATTTCAAGCTAATTCTCGGATAATTTCTACTTCCGATGAAATGTTACAAGAATTAGTTAATCTTAAACGTTAATTTATTACGGCGACCTTTCCGGCTATTGCGTCGGTGAAAAAGAAGCCAGTCAGGCCGTTAAAGACGGAAAACCCGCTGCGGCGTTTACGCCGGCAGCGGGACCTGACTAGAATCACATAATATGTATATTTCTGTTATACCTATGGTGACGAATGGGGGAGAATCTTGATTAAGGTGACGAGATTGAACGGCACCGAAATGATGGTAAATAGTGATTTAATTGAGATAATGGAGGAAACCCCGGATACGGTTATCTCTTTAATTACCGGACGCAAGCTGGTGGTAAAAGAATCCGTAGAGGTATTAAGGAGTCGCGTAATTGCCTTCCGGCAAGCCTGTAATAAAGGCTCAAATCCGTATTACGGGATGCTAACTCCACACCCTCAAAAGGGCCTAAAACCGGAAGATATTTAGTCCGAATACAATACTGCATGACCGTATGGATTGAGGAGGGCGCTCAGGGTGACCGAAGAACAAGGAAAAAAATCTGGACTGATGGGCTGGAAAATGGTAGCATTGGGCTTAGTTCTATTCATTTTAGGGATGGTAGTAACTTTTACATTATCGGCCTATGTTTTCCGCGAGAACGATGGATCCATGAAGCAGGAAACGAAAAATACGGCTGACGGTCCTTTGGTTAAAGTGGGAGATTTTACGGTTAATATTGCTAATCCCGAAGGGCGAAAATTTTTAAAGACAGAAATTCATATGGAAGTAAAGGATGTAGAGACCCAGAAGATTATTGAACCCAAAATACCGATTGTTCAAGATAAAGTACTTACGGTTTTATCTAGTAAAACTGTAGCTGATCTGGAACCTTATAATCGAGATAATCTGAAGCAGGAATTACTTAATCAGATTAATAGTGTGCTAGGTGGCAGTAATCCTGTACAAAACGTCTATTTTACCGTTTTTATTATTAACTAGAATATATAGATCAATCAAAAATAAATCAAAATTATACTCTGCCGTAAAAATAAATTCATTTTAAAAACAAGGGGGTGGGTAGTTGAGTGAGGTTTTATCGCAAACGGAAATAGATGCTTTGCTGGCTGCCCTGACTTCTGGTTCGGTTAACGTTGAAGATTTAAAAGAAGAAGAAAAAAAGAAAAAGATTCGTGTCTATAATTTTAAACGACCTAATAAGTTTTCTAAAGATCAATTAAATACTTTAAGTAATATTTATGAAAATTATGCACGGTCTTTAACTACCTATCTTTCCGCTTTGTTAAGGACTATTGTGCAGATTAACGTATTGTCCGTAGAGCAATTAACTTATGAAGAATTTATTCGTTCTATTCCAGACCCTTCTATAATTAATGTAGTTAGCATGGATCCTTTACCCGGAAATATGATTTTAGAAATAAGTCCTAGCGTGAGTTTTATGATGCTAGATCGTGTATTCGGGGGAGCCGGGCAGGTGCCGGAAAAAGTACGTAGTCTTACTGAAATTGAACGAACGGTTATGGAATTAATGGGACAGAAAATTGTGGATCTTTTCCGGGAAGCGTGGGCTACGATTGTACCTTTATCCCCGAGGATCGAATTTATTGAGAGCAACCCTCAATTTACCCAGATTACCTCGCCTTCGGAAATGGTCGTTTTGATATCCTTAGAAACCAGGATTTTTGATTCGGTAGGGGTAATTAATATTTGTATTCCCTACATTACTTTGGAGCCAATTATCTCTAAGCTTAGTGTTCAATTCTGGTACTCTACCGCGGCCCGGGAACGAAGTCCTGAAAGTATTGACGAATTACGAAAACGCGTAGAAAAAGCCTATGTCCCGGTACGGATTATTTTAGGATACACCACCGTAACCGTAGCGGAATTGTTAGAATTACAAGTGGGCGATGTTATATCTCTAGAAACCAGAATCGATCAACCTTTGGAAGTGTTAATTGGGCACCGGGCAAAGTTTACCGGCCGCCCGGGATTAGTTGGAAATCGATTAGGCTTACAGATTACCTCAGTACTCAGGAATGATAACGGGGAGGATGAAGATGAGTAACGGGATTTTATCTCAAAAAGAGATAGATGCCTTGTTGCGGGGAGAGTCTCCTTCTCATTCACACTCGGAAGGTATGGCTTCCGTTAGTTCAGATGAACAGTTGAATGAGATGGAGATAGATGCTCTGGGAGAAATAAGCAATATTGCGATGGGGACTTCGGCTACTACTCTTTCTACCCTTCTGGGGAAACGAGTTTCCATTACCACCCCCAGAGTAATACAAACGACACGGCAAAAGGTGCAGGCGGAACACCAGGTGCCTTATGTAGTAGTAATTGTTGAATATAGTCAAGGACTTGAAGGAGCTAATTTACTGGTAGTAAAAACGGAAGATGCGGCCGTGATTGCGGATCTGATGATGGGGCGAGATGGAACTGATCCTATCATGGAGTTAGACGAAATCTTACTCAGTGCGATTAGTGAAGCGATGAATCAAATGATGGGTTCCGCTACTACTTCTCTATCTACGATGTTTAACAAGCGCATTGATATTTCTCCTCCAATTTTGGAGGTTATTGCATTAGCAGATACTAATTTACAGGAAAAATTAAGTTATCAATTTGACAACTTAGTTAAAATATCTTTCCGGATGGTTATTGAAAATTTAGTTGATAGTGAAATTATGCAACTTATCCCCATTTTGTATGCTAAAGAACTGGTGGAAAATTTGCTGGGGGGGATGTCTGAACCACCAGTGGAGACTACGCCGTCTTCCTCTGGACCAGATCCGGTGCCGCCGGTTTCCCAACCGGTGGCAGCTGCACCGACGACACCGGTACCGGAAATCCCGAATGGTAGTATGCCTTTGCCCGGTCCGGCATCACCACCGCCTTCCCCCTTGGGAGCCGAAAAGAAGCCAACTGTACCCGTTCAATCGGTACAATTTACTTCCTTATCGCCGGCACCAAGGGAGCGAGAGATCGGGAATATATCTTTGATCATGGATGTGCCCTTAGAAATTTCGGTGGAACTAGGCCGAACCCGAAAAACCATTAAAGAGATATTAGAGATGGGCCCCGGTTCCATAATACAATTAGATCGTTTGGCTGGAGAGCCAGTTGACCTTTTGGTTAATGGAAAACTCGTAGCCAGAGGGGAAGTTGTAGTAATTGATGAGAACTTTGGTATTCGGGTGACTTCTATCGTTTCTCAAATGGAGAGAATAACTAATTTGCAATAATAGGAGGATCGATTATCTATGGGCAAAAGAATTTTGGTAGTTGATGATGCAGCCTTTATGCGGATGATGATTAAAGATATTTTAATCAAAAATGGTTATGTGGTGGTAGGGGAAGCGGAAAACGGGATGTTAGCCATTGAACGTTTTATCGAGTTGCGTCCGGATTTAGTAACCATGGATATTACCATGCCTGAATTAGATGGTATTAGTGCGGTTCGGGAAATTCGTAAAATCGATCCTCAATCCAGGATTATAATGTGCAGTGCTATGGGACAACAGGCGATGGTTATTGATGCTATACAGGCCGGCGCCCGCGATTTTATTGTAAAACCGTTTCAGCCTGAAAGAGTAATAGAGGCGGTAAGCAAGGCCCTGAGTTAAGTGGATATATATTTAAGGAAAGTTTTTTTTATGCGCCAGATATTGCGAATTTACCTATTTAGTTTTAGCCTGGCCGTAATCTTAGGGTTGCTAATTTGGGGAGGATGCGGAAGCATTGCTCTGGCTGTACCCTTTGATGAAGGTCAACCCGTTAATCTGCCAGAATATTCGGAACCGGCCGTTCAAGAAGCTCCGGGTCTGGGAGGATTATTCTTTCGGATTGTTCTTAGTTTGGCGGTTATCGTGTTATTGAGTTACTTTTTGATCCGCTTGATCTCCAATCGCTTTAAAATTTCGACTAGCGAATGGGTTAATGTTCTCGACCATCTATCTTTGGGGCCGAATCGAAGCATTTTTTTGATTGATGTAGCGGGAAAAGTTTTAGTATTAGGTATTACGGACCATAGCATGGTTAAGATAATGGAAATTGAAGATGAAATGCTTATTGCAGAGATGAGGCTTAATTCTACCTTTAATGCATCCAGGAACTCAGAAAAATGGCTCGGGGGGTGGAGTCGTTTTTGGCCGAATTGGTACCATACCGAGAAAGAAGGTTTTAATCCCCCGGCAAAATCACCATCACGCTTCTCTTTTCACCGGGTTATGGAAGAACAGTTAACCCGGATGCGGGGTAAACCTGAGGATGATCAAGATGATTAAGAGTTCAAAGAAATGGTTTTTAGGTTTAATTGTTTTAGGGGTTTTGCTGTATGGCTTGTGGACCTCTACCCCGGTGCAGGCCCAGCCGATACCATTTCCACGACTTAATCTAGGGGTAGATAGCGCTAATCAACCTCAGGAAGTGGTGCAGAGCCTGCAAATCTTATTTTTCTTAACGGTTCTATCGCTGGCACCAGCGATTATCATTATGATGACCTCCTTTACTCGGGTTATTGTTGTGTTATCTTTTGTACGTAGTGCGTTAGGGATTCAGCAAATGCCCCCTAATCAGGTCCTCATCGGACTAGCTTTATTTTTAACTTTTTTTGTTATGGCCCCTACCTGGCAACATATTAATCAGGATGCTTTACAGCCATACCTTGCTGGAAACATAAATCAGGCTGAATTTTTACATAATGGAATGGAGCCCATCCGAGGTTTTATGTTTCAGCAAACTAGGGAAAAGGATTTAGCCCTTTTTATTAATTTAGCTGAGTTACCCCGGCCGGAGATCTACGCCGATATACCCAACCATGTACTTATCCCGGCTTTTATCATTAGTGAATTAAAAACGGCTTTTCAAATTGGATTTATAATTTTTATACCTTTTTTAGTTATTGATATGGCTATATCCAGTGCTTTAATGTCTATGGGGATGATGATGCTTCCACCAATGATGATCTCTTTACCGTTTAAAATCTTACTTTTTGTTATGGTAGATGGATGGAATTTATTGATTCGTTCTTTAGTTCTAAGTTTTCAATGATAAAATTATCCGGGTTTCAGAGTTCGACTCGGGAGGTTTAGTTTTGTGGATCAAGAACTGATTATCTCCTTAGCTAAGGATGCTTGTTATACGGTTTTACTTATATCTGCCCCGATACTGGGTGGAAGCCTTTTAGTAGGGTTGTTATTCAGTATTTTTCAGGCTACCACTCAGATACAGGAACCAACGTTAGCATTTGTCCCAAAAATTGTAGCCGTTATGTTAATTATCGTATTTTTTGGTCCCTGGATGCTTAATATTCTCATTGTTTTTGCAACGAATCTATTTGCTAATTTACATCAATTTGCGTTTATTCGCTAAAAGATTAATTTATGGAAATTATAGATTTATTGTTCAATAAAATAGATTTGTTTCTAGTGGTATTAGCGAGGGTGTCCGGTGTTTTTCAAATAGCTCCAATTTTTGCGGGTGAAAGAACGCCAATTTATATTCGAACTGGGTTAGCGGCTATATTTTCGATACTTATAGCCATGGTTTTACCGGTTAGTCTTGATCCCATACCCCAGCAATTATTGCCCTTTATCCTAGGGATGGCCGGTGAGTTTATTCTTGGGTTTGCGATTGGCTTTATTATTTACCTGGTTTTTGTGGCCGTGCAGGTAGCCGGACAATTTATCGATATGCAAATGGGCTTTGGTATCGTTAACGTACTAGACCCACAGAGCGGCATTCAGATGCCATTAGTAGGTAATTTTCTTTATATTATTGCCCTTTTAGTATTTCTCAGTGTGAATGGACATCATCTGATTTTAACTGCTCTAGTTAAAAGCTATGATTTTATACCTGTTATGGGATTTACTTACGAAAGCGGATTAACGGAAATAATTATCATACTTTTTTGTGGTATGTTTTTAACTGCAATGAAGATAGCCGTACCGGTGGTTATTACTTTAGTGGTAACGGATATTGCTTTGGGTCTAGTTGCCCGTACGGTGCCCCAGATGAACGTATTTATCGTTGGACTTCCGATGAAGATAATGGTAGGTATTTTTTCCCTTATCACTATTATGAGTATCTACGTTTGGGTAATGACTACCCTATTTAGTCAGGTATTTGATAATGTCGATTTATTATTTCGTTTATTAAGTAATTAAGGTTGAATATGAGTAATTTTATAGAATTTATGCCTTTTTAGATGCACGAAAGAGGTTTTTACAGGGAAATCAATCATAGGTTAATATAATTCAATAGGTGAATCTAGTGGTAAAATTTTTTTATTTTACAGATCTCCAGCCTTCAAAGTTTAAGTGTATGGACCTGCAATTATTTGCTGGGGAAAAAACCGAAAAGGCTACCCCCAAACGTCGGCAGGAGGCACGTAAAAAAGGTCAGGTCATACGGAGCACGGAAGTTAATTCGGCCCTAATTCTTTTGCTGACTTTTTTTGTCTTATATCTTACCTTACCGTATATTTTTGGGGAAGTGGCGAAGTTTGCGGAAAAGGCGCTATTTGAATATACCCGCGAGAGTTTTTCCCCCGAGTTTCTTCATGCTCTGCTCATCGAATGCTTAATTATGGTGGGTAGAGTTACCTTCCCCGTGATGGCGGTAGCTTTTGTTACTGGCTTGACGGCCAACTACATGCAAGTAGGTTTTTTGTTTACAACGGAAACGCTCAAGTTTAACCCTGGCCGTCTTAATCCGATTGAAGGATTTAAGCGGATTTTTTCTAAACGGGCGATCGTAGAACTATTCAAATCTCTATGGAAAGTAACTGTAGTCGGTTTTGTGGTTTATTCCGTGATTTCAGACCAGATAGGTCTTTTCCCGCAATTAATGGAAGTCGAATTGATTGAAGTAATTGGGATGGTTAATCAACTAGTTTGGAGTATAGCCTGGCGTGTTGGCTTGCTTTTGCTGATATTATCGATCTTAGATTATATATTCCAGTGGTGGGAATACGAAAAAAATCTGCGTATGAGTAAACAGGAAATCAAGGATGAGTACAAACAGATGGAAGGAGACCCCCAGATACGCTCTAAGATCAAGGAACGCCAAAGACAGATGGCTATGCAGCGGATGATGAGTCAGGTCCCACAAGCCGATGTAGTTATAACCAACCCTACACATCTGGCCGTAGCGCTACATTATCGGAGTAGCGAGATGGAATCTCCTGTCGTAGTAGCCAAGGGGCAGGGTTTAGTGGCCCAAAGAATTAAGGAGATTGCTCAACAACATGGAGTCATAATCGTAGAAAATAAGTCCCTGGCCCAGATTTTATATAAAACCGTCGAGATTGGCCAGATGGTTCCGGAAGAGTTGTATCAAGCGGTAGCGGAAGTATTGGCTTATGTTTATCGCTTAAAACGTAAGGCTTTTTAGGTTACAAACAGAACGATGTTGAGTACTTTAGCGATTTATTGCTGAATCCGCGAAAAATTAAAAGTAAGATGGGTGTTATATAAAAGATTAGTTAAATGGAGGTTTAAGGAGAGATGCCGGTTCCAGCGATAGCAACCAATGAAACCCGGTTTAACCGATATAGCGACCTATTGGTCGCGGTTGCGGTAATTGGATCGGTGATGCTCATGGTAATCAAATTACCACCGATATTTTTAGATTTTTCTTTAGTTTTTAATATAACCTTTTCTTTGGTAATTTTGCTGGTAAGCCTTTTTACCCTTCACCCTTTAGAATTTTCGGTTTTTCCTTCTTTATTGTTAATAATGACCTTACTGCGCCTCTCTTTAAATGTAGCTTCTACCCGTTTGATTCTAAGTGAGGCCAGTGCTGGTAATGTGATTAAGGCTTTTGGTGATTTTGTTATTGGAGGCAATCCAGTTGTTGGTTTTATAATGTTTTTAATCTTAGTCGTAATCCAATTTATTGTGATTACTAAAGGCGCCGAACGGGTATCGGAGGTAGCGGCTCGGTTTACTCTAGATGCAATGCCCGGTAAACAAATGAGTATTGATGCGGATTTAAATGCTGGTTTAATTGATGATCAGCAAGCACGCCAGCGTCGGGAAAATATTCAAAGGCAAGCTGATTTTTATGGAGCCATGGATGGAGCGACCAAATTTGTGAAAGGAGACGCCATCGCGGGAATTGTGATCGTTTTGATCAATATTATCGGTGGATTTGTTATTGGTATCGTGCAAAAAAACATGGAATTTGGTACTGCCCTACACACGTATACGATTTTAACCGTTGGCGATGGTTTAGTAACGCAGATTCCGGCTTTGTTAATATCCACTGCCGCCGGTATTGTGGTTACCCGGTCCACTTCAGAATCACATCTTGGACAGGCCTTACTCACGCAAATGTTTGCCCGACCCCAGATTTTAATTATTGCGGCTTTGGCCTTGGTGACTTTGGGTTTTATCGGATTACCGGCTTTGCCTTTATACGTTATGGCCGGACTTCTTTCCGTCCTGTCTTTGGGTTTACAACGTAACTTGAAAAAAACCGTAGTTCAGGAAGCAGAAAAGGAAAAGGAACACGAAATCGAAGAGATAAAAAAACCAGAAAACGTAATTTCCTTGTTACAAGTGGATACGATGGAATTGGAAATGGGCTATTCTTTGATACCCCTAGTTGATACCCATCAGGGTGGGGATCTTCTAGACCGCGTGGTTATGATTCGGCGGCAGTGTGCCCTAGAACTAGGATTAGTAGTGCCCCCAGTACGTATTCGCGATAATATGCAATTAAAACCTAATGTATATATAATAAAAATTAGAGGAGTACAGGTAGCGCAAGGAGAAGTAATGATTGACCATTATTTGGCGATGAGCCCAGGAATCGAGGACCCAGAGATTCAAGGGATCGATACCCGAGAACCGGCTTTTGGTTTACCCGCCAAATGGATAACGCCAGCCATGCGAGAACGGGCCGAATTATCTGGTTATACCGTAGTTGATCCACCTTCGGTAATCGCGACCCATTTGACCGAAATTATCAAAAGTCATGCTCACGAAATACTGGGCCGACAAGATGTACAAACTTTACTTGACCATGTAAAACAAAACTATCCGGCCGTGGTGAACGATCTCGTACCGGAGCTTTTATCCGTTGGAGAAATACAAAAAGTTTTAGGTAATCTTTTACAGGAACGGGTTCCTATTCGCGACTTAGTTACCATTTTGGAGACCTTGGCTGATTATGCTCGACTAACCAAAGATTTAGATGTTCTTACAGAATATGTACGTCAGGCTTTACGTCGGTATATTTGTAAACAGTATGTAAGAGAAGACAATACCTTGCCGGTTATTACGCTCGATCCGGCCTTAGAACAATTAATCCGGGATTCTTTACAAACCTCGGATTATGGTACTTTTATTGCTCTTGAACCGCAGCAAGCCCAAAATTTGATTCAACAAATAAGTAAACTAGCGGAACAGGCGGTACAACATGGATACCAACCTATAGTTCTTTCTGCTCCGGTAGTTCGTTTATATTTAAAACGTTTAGTGGAACGCGTGTTACCTAATTTAATCATTCTTTCCTATAACGAACTGGATAACCAGGTCGAAGTTCAAGCAAGTGGGATGGTGACGCTTTAATCATGAAGGTTAGGCGTATTGTAGCCAAAAGTTTACCTGAGGCAATTATGAATGTTAAAACTGAACTGGGAAAAGATGCCGTGATCCTGCATACCCGCAAGTTTAAAAAAGGTGGGTTTATGGGATTATTTGCCCAGGAAATGGTCGAGGTTACCGCGGCAGCGGATGATTCCGTTTTGCCTATTCCTCGAAAAGAGACCCCAGTTTATCCACATAAACGTACCGGGGAAAAACCAGAAGACGCGACATTAACCACTAGCCCAGAGGAGGATCATAATCCGGGAAAAGCGAAATTGAAGGAGCTAACGCAGGTTCAACACGAACTCCAGGAAATGAAGCAAATGATGGGTCGGATGTTGCGAGAGGTAGAGCAAACCCGAGAAGTCACTAATTATCCTCTACAGTTAGAACGCTTTTTTCTTCATTTACGTAATCAAGAAGTGGAGGAACAACTAGCGGCTCAGTTGGTAAAAACCGTGGCTAATGATTTAAGTAACGAAGAGTTGCAAAATCAACAGTTAATCCGGAAATCTTTGGAAGAGTTGATACAACAACTTATAGGAGTAGCTAGCCCGATTCAGCCCAACGCAGAGGAAAGTCCCAAAATAATATTTTTAATGGGCCCTACCGGGGTAGGCAAAACAACGACGCTGGCTAAATTAGCGGCTCATTTTTCCCTGATTGAGCGAAAACGCTTAGCTCTTATTACGATTGATACCTATCGCATTGCAGCTATTGAACAGTTAAAAACTTATGGTAAGATCATGGGGATTCCGGTGGAAGTAGTTTTTACTCCCGAAGCGCTGCAGGAATCGATTAGGCATCATGAAGATAAAGAATTAATCCTGGTCGATACCGCCGGGCGTAGTCATCGTAATCAGGTGCATATGCAGGAATTAAGGGATTTTATTAACTATAATCAGGCTTTTGAGAACTATTTGGTATTAAGTGCCTGTACACGATATCAAGATATGCTAAAAATATATAAAAGTTTTAGCTCGATTTCGGTACATAAATTGATATTTACTAAACTAGATGAAGCCGAAGTAATAGGTGCTTTGCTAAATATGGTTCATCATACCCGGAAACCATTATCGTATATTACGAATGGACAAAACGTTCCTGATGATATTAAAATTCTTAATCCACAGAGTTTGGCCCAAATGATTATGGGGGAGATAGGAGAAGAGATACGATGAACGATCAGGCAGAAAGACTTCGCATCCTAGCTCGAAACCTGAGAGAACAAGTAAGCGAAGAAATTAAGGGAAAACCTGGAGTCTCCCGTATCCTAGCCGTAACGAGTGGGAAAGGCGGTGTTGGCAAGACTAACCTGTCACTCAATCTGGCTTTGGCCATGATTGACTATGGTTGCCGCGTATTGCTCTTAGATGCAGATATGGGTACCGCTAATGTGGATATTATTTTAGGCATAGCTCCAAAATATAATTTTTACCACGTTATAGAAGGAAGGAAGCGTTTAGCGGACATTATTGTGGAAGGACCAAAAGGTCTTAAAATTGTTCCTGGGGCTTCCGGTATTCGGGAATTAGCTAACTTGCAGCCCTATCGAATCGAACAACTGTTATTGGACCTAAAAAAAGTGGAACAAATGACGGACCTGATGATCATTGATACTGGAGCCGGAGTATCTGACAGCGTGATCAAGTTTTTATTAATCGCGGATGAAGTAATCGTGCTTACCACTCCAGAGCCTACTTCGCTTACTGATGCTTATGCCCTGATTAAAATTCTTAATTATGAAAAAAAAGATTTAAACCTACGCTTAGTCGTTAATCGGGTGCGAAACGAAAAGGAAGGTTCGATGGTAGCACAGAATTTACAAACGGTAAGCCGTAAATACTTGGAAGTGGATATGGAATTTGCCGGATACATATTGAACGATAGCGTAGTTTCCGAGTCTGTTCGTCGCCAGGAACCTTTTGTACTTGCTTATCCTAAAGCACCGGCGACGAATTGTGTGTATTTACTAGCGGCTCATTTATGCCAATTAGAACATAAAAAACCGGTGTTACGTCCAGTTAGCTTTCTACAAAAAATACAAAACATATTTTGCCATTAAATTTATTCTAAATTAGGAGGGCCGATTGATGACGGCCAAAGAACGGGTGCGTTTAACCGCCGAAGATTTAAAAGTGAATCAACTGGTAGAAATTGAGGTTGTGGAAGGATCATTTACCGGTCATTATCCAAGTCGGATAGAAGAAATTGGGGAAGATACTTTAACTTTAGCTATGCCTTTACGTAAAGGAGAAATCGTACCTTTGCGCCCCGGTGATCGGATTAAGGTTAGTTTTACGCGGGATGAAGCCGGCTATTTATTCCATACCCGTATTTTGAGTCGGGTGCGGACCCCTTTACCGATCATGATTGTAGAAAAGCGGGAAGAGGCCGAGCGATGGCAACGGCGGTCCTGGGTGCGGGTCGAGATAACTCTTCCAATTCATTTTCGACCTTGGAAAGCGGTAAGGGGTAACGACGAGGCAGAAGAAGTACCCTATATTGAAGCCGAAACGATTGATCTTAGTGGTGGCGGCATATTGTTTACCACCAATGAAAAGCTACAAGAAGGGGATTATTTAGATTTATTAATCGATTTACCCGAGATTGGTCCTTTTAAAATGAAAGTACGTATTTCTCGTATTCAACCAGCGCCCCCTACCGCCAAAAAAAGCTATATGGTGGGGGTAGAGTTTCTTAATATGCGGGAGGCAAAGCGCGATCGTATCGTAAAGGTGGTATTTGATCGCCAAAGGGAATTAATCCAACGGGGGGTACTGGGTTAAATAGGGAGGATCACTTGTTGTGAAGGTTAAAGTATTAGTCGTTGATGATTCTGCTTTTATGCGCAAGGTTATTTCCGATATCATTAATTCTGATCCTCAGATGACCGTTGTCGGGACTGCTCGTAACGGACAAGATGCGATCGATAAAGTGCAAAAGTTACAACCAAATGTAGTTACTCTAGATGTAGAGATGCCGATTATGGACGGGCTTAAAGCCTTGGAAGAAATCATGAAAACTAAGCCCACCCCAGTAGTCATGCTTTCCAGCCAGACTAAGAATGGAGCCGAGGCTACTTTAGGGGCTTTACAGCGTGGAGCGATTGATTTTATTACTAAACCATCAGGTTCTATTTCGTTAGATATCCATAAATTAGAAGCGGAAATTAGGCTAAAAGTAAAAATTGCCGCTATGGCTCGGATTCCTCGGGTATCACGTGGATCACCCCTAACGGGCAAGGGCCAAAGTACGTCGGAATTAAAATTAAAGAGACCAAGTCGTACTCCAGAATCTTTAATTATCCGGTCCCCGGAAAAGACAATTTTATCACCCGGTCTGAGTAAAAACCAGGTTGTTAGACCGGCATCGATAAATTTAGTAGACTCCTGGGCTGAAACCGAAAATAAAGCAGTAATCAAGCCGGGTTTAATTAGTAGTACGCTAAATCGCTTAGTAATGATTGGAACTTCTACCGGCGGTCCACGCGCGCTCTATGAGATCATACCTGCTTTACCGGCTCATCTAGGAGCACCAGTTTTAGTCGTACAGCACATGCCTCCAGGATTTACGCGATCACTAGCCGAACGTCTAGATGCTGTCTCCGCCATACGAGTAAAAGAAGCGGAAGACGGAGAAGAAGTGGTATCCGGTACAGTTTATATCGCACCCGGAGATTATCATTTAACGGTTCGACCAAGAAGAGGGGAGAATGAAGCGGGACAGCGCCTTTTTATAGAATTAACCCGTGATCCACAGGTCTCAGGACATCGTCCCTCGGTAGACGTCATGATGACCTCAGTCGCTAATTGTTTCTGGGCCCCGATGGTAGCGGTAATCTTAACCGGTATGGGCCAGGATGGAACCCAAGGCATGAAACTTTTAAAATCTCGAGGATGTCGAACCATTGCCGAAGATGAGTCTACCTGTGTTGTTTTTGGGATGCCTAGAGTTGCTATAGAATCGGGAATAGTGGATCGGGTGGTACCACTCCCCCGAATCGCAACTGAGATACAAGCGCTTTTACGCTAGTTTTAGTTGATTAAATTTTTGAAAATTTAAGGGGGCGATTGAGGATGGATTTATCCCAGTACATGGATCTCTTTTTGATCGAAGCCCGGGAACATTTAATTAATCTCAATCAGTCGTTGTTAGAACTAGAAGGT
>JAAYQE010000081.1 GCA_012519455.1 Syntrophomonadaceae bacterium | reverse complement strand
TTTTTAGATTCTCGTAATCGTAAGCCGTGTTTAAGACCAGGTAATTATGTAAAGCAAGTTCTTTTTCTAGTTCGCACATATTTGACGTAATCGCTGAACCTAAAATGGAGGCAACCTTTTGGTTTAATACGGTAACCATTGATTCAATTTGATCTTTAGGGTATTTGTATTTAAATTCCAGCCGACCATTGGACCAGTAATAGCTGTTTTCATGGGTAAAATAAAAAATTTCCGGATGGTCATTTAATACCTTGCTTCGCGTATCAAACACTTCGTCACTATTATGGGAATATGCAGCTACATTAATCTCGTCTTTTAAGTTCTTTAAGGCGTCGTAAATAGCGTCATAAAGAGGCTGGTTAACTGAGGTGACGCTCTGTAGAGTGGGCCAAGCAGCTCTTTCGGATTTTTGATAGACGTAATTCCGGTCTGTATAGGGATCAATAATAAAGTATTCGCGCTCCGAGATTGGCGCCTCCTGGGCATAGGTAAAATCAGGAGGGGCTAAACCTAACGCTAAACTAAAAATTATAAACCAAAAAAGGATTAGTCTTCCTGGGGACTTATCGTGACGGTTGTTTTGCTTAGGGTTGGCGTTTTGAACTTTCATCCGGGTTTCCTGGTTTCTAAAACCTATTAAAGTTTTACCTCCACAGGTTTTCACTCGTTCGACTAACAAGCGGCAGCATCGCCTAATTCAGCTGTTTAACCAACAACCTCTCACCTTCGGGTTAGTTAAGTAAATAGCTTTTTCCGGTAGTGCTATCTAGAAACCAAGCTTGCACCACCTTTCTCTTTCTTTATTTATAGCTTAGCTCGATTTACCAGGTCCAATTAAAAATTGGACAATTAATCTTCTTTTAACAAATTGACGAATTTAGTATACTCTTTTAAGAAGGCCATTTCCACCGAACCCGTAGGTCCATTTCGGTGTTTAGCTACGATAATCTCAGCGATATTTGGTTTTTCTGAATCAGTAAAATAATAATCGTGCCGGTAGATAAATAAGACGATGTCAGAATCTTGTTCCAGAGCCCCGGACTCCCGTAAATGACTTAAATTCGGCCGTTTATCCTGAGTCTGTTCTACCGCCCGACTAAGCTGGGACAAGGCCATGACCGGTACTTCTAATTCACGCTCCAAGGCCTTCAAAGATCGCGATATTTCGGAGATCTCCTGGGTGCGATTTTCCGAACGACGCGAGGTGTGAATCAGTTGCAGATAGTCTACGACCAGTAACCCCAAACCATGTTCACCCTTAAGGCGACGGGCCTTGGCCCGTATTTCACTGACGGTAATAGACGGAGTATCATCGATATAGATGGGTGCTTCCGCAAGTAAGCCCATAGCTTGGGTAAGCCTAACCCATTCCTCATCTGCTAGTTGCCCGGTACGAAAGCGGCTCTGGTCAATCCGGGCTTCCGCGCAGAGCATCCGCTGTACTAGCTGTTCTTTGGCCATTTCCAAACTAAAAATAGCTACCGGCTGTTTTGTACGCAAGCTTACATTTTGGGATATATTCAAAGCTAAACTGGTTTTTCCCATGGCCGGACGAGCGGCCAGCAAAATCAGTTCCCCCGGCTGTAACCCGCCTAAGAGACGATCTAAGTCCACGTAGTGGGTAGGTAATCCGGTTGCCCGGTTTTCTTGTTCCTGTAACTGTTGTAAACGGTCATAAATTTCTAACAAAATTTCCCGTAGGGATTTAAAGGGCCGGACCACACCCCGCTGAGAAATCTCGGTAATGCGGTGTTCTACCTCGGATAAAAGATCCTGAACATCTTCCCGACCTTCGTAACTACGGTGCATAATCCGGTTCGAAACATTGATTAAAGCCCTCAAGAGAGCCTTTTCCTTCACGATGGCTGCATGATGCTCAACACTAACCGAGGTCGGTACACTACTAAACAAAAAAGCGAGATAGGTTAATCCGCCGGCTCGTTCTAATTCATTTTGCTTACGCAGTTCCTCGGTTAAAGATATTAGATCCAGGGGTTCTTCCCGATCATACAGGTCCATAATCACCTGGTAAATTACCCGGTGTCCTTCGCGAAAAAAATCCTCTGGCTGCAGCATACCTACAACCAGGGGAATTATTTCCGGGTCAATAAGCATCGCCCCTAAAACGAGTTGTTCCGCCTCTATATTCTGCGGGGGGATGCGTGTGGTTAGACTTAAATCCATACTTCTCTATCCTTTAACTATCGGTTTAACTATCGGTTAATTGACTTTTGACGTGAAATCAGCGAATACCAGAGGTAAAGCTTCCTCAATTGTACTAATCGGAATAACTTTTATGCCCTGAAGATCCACCGGTACGTCTTTAAGGTTATCCGCCGGGACCAAAACGGTATGTACCCCAGCCTGCTTAGCGCCATAAATCTTTTCAAAGATTCCTCCTACCGGTTTAATTTTCCCCTGTAAAGTTATTTCACCAGTAACGGCAATATTTTGATAGATCCCCCATCCTTTAAGTGTACTGAGTAACACCAAGGTAATAGCCAATCCGGCAGAGGGCCCGTCAATTCTTCCTCCTCCTACTACATTAACGTGGAAATCGTAATTATTAATCACTAAACCAGTGAGCTGACGCAAGACCGAAGTCGCATTAAAAACCGAGTCCCGGGCCATATTCCCGGCCGCGTCATTAAAGCGTACACAGCCTTTACCTTTTTCACGGTTTTCAAAAGCGACAGCCTCGATCTCTAAAATTGAACCGAGAAAACCTATGACGCCTAATCCCAAAATACGGCCTACTTCCACTCCCGGCGAAGCCTTGTATAGTACATAAGGAGAAAGCCGCGAGGTTTGTAAGACTTCGTAAAGATGATCATTACGAATGATCACCGAGGAAGACCCTAAACTTGACGGTTCTTCGGAAACCGTTTTCGCCGGACTGCCCTTTAAGTCAGAAGCATAACGGGCCTCATATAAAGCCAAACCATAAGCGTCGGCGACCAGATTAGTGGCTTTACGGCCTTCAATCGTGTATTCCGCAATTAACTCGGGCACCCCAGGTTCCAATTGTATCCCTAGTTTAGCCGCTGCGTTTTTTACAATTTCCTGAATATGCAAGGGTCCGAGGGGTTCAAAATAAATTTCCGCACACCGGGAGCGAATCGCCGGACTGATTTCCGCCGCTTCCCGCGTGGTGGCCCCAATTAAAATAAAATCCGCAGGTGCCCCTTCTTCAAATAATTTCTTAATATATTGGGGAATATTGGGATCGTCTGCATCGTAATAGGAAGATTCAAAGGTAACTCTTTTATCCTCTAAAACCTTGAGTAATTTATTCTGTAAAATAGCATCCATTTCCCCAATTTCATCGATAAATAAGATCCCCCCGTGCGCTTCGCTGGCCAATCCCAGCTTAGGTTCGGGAATACCAATATCCGCTAGTTCCCGCCGGGCCCCTTGATAAATAGGATCATGGACCGACCCCAACAAGGGATTCGTAACCTCTCGAGGGTCCCAACGGAGGGTCGTTCCATCTACCTCCACGAAAGGTGCATCTTTGGAAAAAATCGCTCCGGACACTTTTTTTACCGTTTCCAGGGCTAACCGGGCCGAAGTGGTTTTACCTACCCCGGGCGGACCATACAAAAGAATATGCTGGGGAAATGGGGTAGCCAGTTTAGAGACCAAGGCCCGTACTGCCCGTTCCTGCCCTACGATCTCCTCTAGATAACCGGGACGCAACAATTCAATCACAGAACGATTTAATTTGGTCTGATTCATCTTCTCTAGAAAAGCTAAACGTTTAAGCGTACGGGCGTTTTCCGATCCCGCCTGCTCCTTAACTAATTGGGTTTTAATGTCTTTTAGGTATTCTTCATAACGTTGTTGCATACGTTCTTTAATGGTCTTTTCAATCTTGTCTTCGACCGAGCGACGGGCAATTAAGTCCGCTACTTCTTCTTGAATTTGGGCAACTATAGGCGGCAACTGCGCATGCCGGGGCAAGGTATCAAGCGTAGGGTCGCCAGTCACTAGTTTTTGTAAGCCCAACACTCGCTCCGGTAGATTAGTAGCCCGCATCAATTCCAAGGCTTCTACCTTGGTTGCCCGGAGAACTAATTTATCTGGACCGTATAAGTCGGCCAGTATTCCGTACAAAGCATTAACCTGTCCCCGGATATGGGCATAATCGCCTATTTTTTCGTATAAATTATTTTTGGTACCAATGAATCTTCTGATAAATTCCCGCATATCTGATTGGTACCGCCTTCCTGGACCTTTTTTAATAAAATTTATTTAATAAAATATAAAAAAGTTTACTCTGAATTAACCTGTAAATTAAATCGTACTAAAACACCGGGATGTAAGCGGGCCGTCAAGGTATAGTTACCTAGAGCTTTTATGGGCTCTTTTAATTCAATTTGCTTTCGATCCACCTTGATCCGGTAATCTCGGGCCAGTGTTTCAGCGATCTCGCGCGTAGTAACGGACCCGAATAACTTCCCTCCTTCCCCGGCACGCATCGTAATCCTTACTTCCTTACCTTCTAAAGATGCCGCGAGGCGAAGGGCCTCCTCCTTAGCTCGATCTTTTCTCTTTTTTGCTACTTCCCGGCGCTGCTCTACTTCTCGCAGCCGCCCGACCGATGCCTCTACCGCCAGACCACGCGGAATTAAATAGTTGCGGGCATAGCCTTCTGCTACTTCTACTACCGCTTCTTTAGCTCCAAGCCCCTTAACCTCTTGCTTTAAGATAACTTTCAATCCCTGTCCCCCCCTTTGATCTTTTTTTACCGGGTCAGTTTACGGTAATTAAATAAGGGATCAAATAAGCCTATTACCATGACCAAAATTAGGGTAATGGAAAGATAGAAACAACTTAGAATAATTAAGCCAATCTTAAACACGGAAGGTAATTGAGATTTATGATAATAAAAGGCAACCACTGAAATACCAAAAAGAACTAAAAAAGGAACATAAAATAATAGCAAGTTTTGCCCAACCAGCATTAATCCGTTGATTTTAAAATAGTCGCCAGCCAATAAACCCGCAAAGCCCAAAACAACTCCCCAAGTCAAATACCAAGGCATCTGCCACTCCCGAAACGGTAAAAGTTTTGGTATGGGTAAAAGTAAACGCCGGGCCACCAGATGGACCACACCAAAATTAACCCCTGCGGTAACCGCTGCTCCAACGGCCAATAAGCCGGGTAATAAGCGTTTAAGCAAAGATATCATTTGTTCGGTAGCCTCACGCAAAATATCCTCAGTGATACCTCGCGCCTGATAGAATTCCAGGATACCAGAACTCCGGTAAAAGCTAAATGCCGCCTCCAAGGTATTGGTGATTTGCTGGTTAAGGTCACTTAAGCTTAACCCCATCGCCTTTAAACTAAGCCAGGATACCGTTAGGGTGGAGAGCAAGGAGATCACGATGCCCCCTAGTACAGTATAACCGGCCGGGATCTGACGCTTAAAGGCCAGACCAAAGAAGATACCTACTAAACCAAATTGAAGCAAATAAAACACAGCAGCAAGAGGGTTAGATAACAAGATAACCAAGATGCCCGTAACTGTCAACGCTAAAAGCCCTTCACGCAGGGAATAACGGATGATTAAGATCGATATGGGTACGGTCCAAACTAGGGTAGCAATACTGGACAACAGAGGAACGTATAAACCCACTAGGGCTAAAACTGCGGCCAGAGCTGCGGCAAAAGCCCCTTCGACCAGGGGTTTTATACTTGATCTTGGCTGCAATCGAGTCACGGTCCTTTCTTTCTTCTCTCAGAATACCTCGGTAAATTAGCTAGTTCCTAAAAAATCGCTCTGCCTAAAGGAGTTTATTCGGCAGTGATCTTGGTTTTCCTGCTACGTTATTCCTCGGACATCCCGCTTTTTTCTACCGGTTAAAACAGATAATACTAATCTCGGGCAAAAAAACCAAAGGGAGCGATACAATTTAACGCTCCCCGTCTCGTCCTATAAAGCTTGATTCTAATCTGAAGTGAAAGGTAATAAGGCTATATTACGTGCTCGTTTGATGGCGATTGTAGCTTCGCGCTGATGCTTGGCACAGTTACCGGATATTCTTCGAGGTAAAATTTTACCTCGGTCCGTGATAAACTTACGGAGCTTGCCGACGTCTTTGTAATCTACGTCCTGTACTTTCTCCACACAAAAAGAACAAACTTTTTTCCGCGGCCTTCTTCCGCGTTCTCGTCGCATCAAGCTCACCTCCTTTTAATCAAGATGTTTTATTTTACGGTTAGAGTTCGGGTAAGCTTAAAAGGGGATTTCTTCCCCCGGTATTTCTACTTCTGAACCCAGTTCCTCGGCAATAGAACTACTTTTAGAACCAGAACCCGCATCTCTAGGACTCAAGAACTGTACGTTCTGCGCCACAACTCTTGTCGCTTTGCGCTTCTGTCCATCTTGAGTCTCATACGTTTGAATTTCCAGTCGTCCCTCTACAGCTGCCATCCGCCCTTTATGCAAATAATTGGCACAAAGCTCTCCTAATTGCCTCCAGGCTACGATATCAATAAAATCCGTTTCTTTTTCTCCTTGTTTGTTTTGAAACGGTCGATTTACAGCTAGCGAAAAGGTCGTTACCGGAATCCCATTCGAGGTAAAACGCATCTCGGGATCTCTGGTGAGTCGACCGATCAGGATAACCTTATTAAGCATTCTATTGCCTCCTTTGTTTGGGGGATTTAAAGCTTACGGGTAATTAAAAACCGCAGTACCGCGTCCGTCAGCTTTAAAACCCGTTCTAGTTCTATTTCCGTAGCTGAATTACCTTTGAAATGTTCCAGGATGTAAAAGCCTTCGCGATAATCGTTAATTTCATAGGCTAAACGGCGTTTTCCCCAACGATTGGTATTGATTACCTCTCCCCCATGGTTGGTAATCAATTGGTCGAACTTGTCCACTACACCGTTAAGTGCTTCTTCATCTAAATCCGGACGAATAATATACATGAGTTCATAGGTCCGCATTCTCTTCACCTCCTCCCCCCGGACTAATGGCCCTATCACCTTGGATAGAGCAGGGTGGAATTAATTATGCGGTCAACTCACCCATTGATTATATCATCTATTAATTGGTAGCACAAGCAGAAACCACGGCTACAGTTTCCCTTTAACCAGCAGGTTGTGCAAATCCGTAAGCGGCACTTCTACTACCGCTGTATTATTAAAAAGAGCTTTTAATATAGCTACCTTTTCTCCTTTTTCCGGATAACGAAACCCAATAATACAATAATGGATTATTGGCCGTTCTGATTTTCGTGCTACTAGGTCACCAATTTTGAAGTACCGGCCATTCATTTCCCTTATCTTGCGCAAGCTGCACCCCCCCCATATAGCATATGCCGGAGATGTGCATTAAGAAATTAGATAATCGCACTTTCTGGTGAGAATTTTCCTTTATTTAACCGTTGGTGGACCAGCCGAACGTAATATTTGCTTAACTTTTTTCTCAAAACGAATACGGGGCAACAGCACTTGATGCCCGCAGCCTAAACACTTAATACGGATATCCATACCGGTGCGCGTAATTTCCCATTCAAAACTACCACAAGGATGCGCTTTACGTAAGCGTACAATATCGCCAACATAAAAAGTTGGGATGCTGGTTTGGCTCAAGCAAAATCACCTCCGGACTCAGTTACACCTGATCTTAGTTCTCTGGACTGGTCGGATCCAAGTACCACCCGACGTGGTTAAGGGAACCTAATCCCCTCCCGATCAAAGGTCTGTTTGATCCGTTTGCGTAATTCTCTTTCCACTCCCCATTGTTCAAAGGGCTGCGTATGGGCAACTATGCGAATTAAAACGGTGGATTCCCCCAAATCAACAATTCCCAACACATCTGGCCCCTCCTTAATTACCGGGAAATCACGCGCTACTTCCTGACAAACCTACTGCAAAATTTTAAATATGCGGTCTAAATCTTCCTCGTAGGCTACCCTGACTTCAACCAGAGCGCGCATAATGCCCCGGGCATGATTGGTCACCCGGTTAATTTCGCCATTGGGAATGAGATGCACCTCGCCTCCCCAGTCTCGGAGTTTGGTAATCCGCAAACCGACTTCTTCTACCTTTCCCTTGACGCCGGCCGCTTCAATATAATCACCAACCGTAAACTGATGTTCAAAAATAATAAAAAAACCCGAAATAATGTCGCGAATTAAATTTTGGGCCCCGAATCCAACCGCTAGTCCTAAAATACCGGCACCGGCAAGGAGCGAAGAAGTTTTGACCCCTAATTCTTCTAGAATCATAATGCCCGCAATAAAATAAATTACGTAACGGGTAATGCTTTGTAACAAGGACCCCAGGGTCTTCATCTGTGGCTCTGAAACATACCTTTTAGGATCCGTTTTCGACGCAAACATCTTTTTTAAAAAAATACCGATAAACCGTAAGCTTATCCAGGCACCCAGTAAGATTAACCCAATA
>JAAYQE010000080.1 GCA_012519455.1 Syntrophomonadaceae bacterium | reverse complement strand
TAGCGTCTGCGAGCCACCCACTAAACTAGCCTTGATATGGGCCGCCGCATTTCCTTCGGTATGGGTATAAGGACCGTTCCAGGGAATTAAGGTATCTAATGCGGTTTCAACATCTTTTTGCACGCTAGGATCTGCGTTTTCGTTTACCAGCAAACCGGCCGTAGTATGCGGAACATAAACCCAGCAGCAACCTTCTTGCACCCCACTTTGAGCAATGAGGGTCTTAAGTTGGGCCGTAATTTCCCGCAATTCAGTTCGGCACCTTGTTTTTACCGTAAGTTTATGAAACACTTGACTTCCACCTTCTTTCGGGTTCAAAACTGGAATCTTATTTATGTTACGTGACCGATATTGCTTGATCACGTAAAAGTCTTACCGCCTGGGGAATACTGGGGGCCTGAAAAATAGCGGAACCGGCTACCAGCACCTCGGCTCCCGCCTCTACCACGTCCCTCACGGTCTCCATGTTAATTCCCCCATCCACCTCTAACTGTACCCGTAAACCACGTTGGTCAAGCATTTCCCGGAGCTGATGTATTTTAGGTAGCACCCCCGGAATAAAACTTTGTCCCCCAAAACCGGGATTTACCGTCATTAGTAGCACTAAATCTAGTTCTTCTAAAATATACTCCAGGCAAGATAACGAGGTAGCCGGGTTAAGGGCCACCCCCACCTTTACCCCTAAATCTTTAATCTGCTGAATGGACCGGTGTAAATGAGGGCAGGCTTCAACATGAATGGTGACTAGGTCTGCCCCGGCTCTGACAAAATCTTCAACATAACGTTCTGGCTGTTCAACCATTAAATGCACATCAAAAACAAGATGGGATATTGGTCGCAACGCGCTTACGACTAAAGGACCGATCGTTATATTGGGTACAAAATGTCCATCCATTACATCAATGTGAAGATAATCAGCTCCAGCTCTTTCTACTTGTTTAACTTGCTCGCCTAAACTGCTGAAGTCTGCAGATAAGATCGATGGTGCTAGTTTCAACATATTTGCTACGCCTTTCTAACCGGTAATTATAAGCTGAATTTATCCTAAAGTTTTAATAACGCTGTTCATTTTCAATAACTTCCTGTAAAAGGTCAAGGTAACTTTGGTAGCGCCTACGATCAATCCGGCCTTCCTCCACGGCTTGGTTCACCAGGCAATCTGGCTCACTGCGATGCAAGCAGGAACTAAAACGACAGCTACCGATAAATGCTTCCAGTTCCCGAAAATAGGCGCTTAGCTCTTCCCGTTTCATGGAGGGTAACGAAAGGATATTAAAACCTGGGGAATCAGCTACTAATCCACCACCTTCTAAAGAAAGCAGCTCAATAAAACGGGTGGTATGCCTACCTCGACCAAGCTTACGGCTAACCTCCCCGGTACGCAGCGCCAATCCCGGCTGGATTGCATTAAGCAAAGAAGATTTACCCACCCCGGAGGGACCGGCCAAAACCGTGAGCTTATCTTGTAAATAACCACGTAATTCTTTAACCCCCTGCCCGGTAATAGCACTCGTGGCGACAACCGTATAACCGGCCTGGGTATAAGTATTAACTAAATCGCGCCACACCTCAGGGGATACCAAATCTATTTTATTTAAAGCAATAATGGAATCCAGGGCTTCATATTCTACCAGGATTAGCAAACGATCCAACAAGCCCAGGTTCGGCGCCGGACTATGCACCGACATCACAATCCACTTGTTGAACATTAGCTATAGGTGGGCGCAGTAATTCCGTGGAACGGGGTAAAACTTGCTCTACCACGCCCTTGCCCGGAGCAACGGCCGCCACTTTCACCCGATCTCCGGCTAGGATTCGTTCTCGCTGATGACGAAAACGTCCACGAACTTTACATTCCCAAAGTTCTTGATCGACTTTTACGTAATAAAAACCACCATAAGCCCGAATGACAATTCCTTCCCGCATATTCCCCCCGTTATACGTCTTTTTCGCTAAATAATACACCATTCACCAATACCTGAATGCGCGCCGGGCTATAATATCGAACCATAACTTTAATTTTTTCCCCGGGTTTATGCATCGCCCGATAAGCTTCCCTTTTCCCTTTTAGATCCTCAACGGTAATTACTACTTCCTGTTGATTTTCCCCCTTTGGTACGGTTACTTTAACCTCAGCGGTTAATGAGGCCGGTCCTGGTCCCTGACTGACCACCAGATTAACCTTACTACCGGGTAGAATCGGACTCTGAGCAACGGGTTCTTGTCTCATAATTTGACCGGCGTAATACTGATCACTTTTCTCCTCCGTTACGTTCCCTAGGCTTAGACCCGAGCCAGTTATCTGGGCTTTGGCATCTTCAAGATTGCTACTCACTAAATTCGGCATCATTATACTTTGAGGCTCTGGCCCCAGACTCACATCTAGGTTTATCGCGGTCCCTACGGGTTGCTGGGTATCTGCTGCCGGGGTCTGGGTAATTACTAATCCTTGGGCAACCTGAGGATGATGCGCCTTATCTATGAGGCCGACTTTGAATCCCCGATTGCCCAGCAGAACTTCCGTTTCGGCAACACTCCGCCCCTTTACATTAGGTACGATATCTAACTGAGCTCCCTGACTTACCGTTAATTCTATCCTTCGCCCTCGTTTTACTTTTTCTTCTGGTAAGGGCTTTTGCGAAATCACTCGTTCCTTTGGTATTTCGTTATTAAATTGCCGACTGGTGACGACCCCTTCCACGCCATGGTTCTGTAGTTCCTTGAGCGCATCCTCAACCAGCTTTCCCTGTACATTAGGAACTACTACTTCGGGAACGGCCACTAGCTTAATACCTAAATATACCATACCCACAAAGAACCCCAAAGCACCCATAATCACTAAAACCCAAAAAAGCGGGGTTGGTTTACGCCTTTTTGGCTCGAGCTTAGTTTCTAACCGGTCATAGGGGCGGGTCTCTTCTTCCCATCCTTCTCCCTGTCCCGCTGGTATCGAAGGGCCGGGGTTACTGGCTTTCTTGCTTTCTTTAGGGATTTCGGAAAAAAACTCTAACTTTTCTCCGCGGGAGGCGGCACGTAAAGCTTCTTGCATCTCCCGGGCCGAACGAAAACGTTGTTGCGGTTCTTTATTTAAAGCACAGAGTACGATTTGTTCTACAATCTCCGGAATAGCCGGCTCCACCTTTCGCGGCGGCATAATTGGATCTTGCAGATGTTTTAAAGCTACCGAGATGGGGCTTTCCCCTTCAAAAGGAACTCGGCCGGTTAACATTTCATATAATACGGCCCCTACGGAATAAAGATCCGAAGAAATACCTACCAACTCACCCCGGGCTTGTTCAGGCGATAGGTAGTGGACGGACCCCAGAATTTTACCGGGATGAGTGACCGTAGTCCCGGTAATGGCCCGAGCAATCCCAAAATCCGTAACTTTCACTTTGCCTCGGGAAGTAATTAATATATTATGGGGTTTTATATCTCGATGAATAATATTATTCTCATGCGCGTGTTCTAGGGCCGAACAAATCTGAATCGAAATATCCAGCGCTTCTAGCGTAGCGATCTTCCCTTTTTGCCGAATTAATTCCTTTAGATTTTGTCCGTCCACGTATTCCATTACAATATAATAAATACCGTTATCTTGACCTACATCGTAAACGCTGACAATATTCGGATGAGAAAGCTGGGCTACCGCCTGGGCTTCATGCCGAAAACGACGAACAAACTCTTCGTCATTCACTAGTTCGTCACGTAGTATCTTAACGGTAACTGTTCGATCTAACCAAGTACACCGAGCCCGGTAAACAATGGCCATTCCCCCGGCGCCCAGCTTACCCTGAATTTCATATCGACCAGCCAGAACCTTACCAATCAACTAACCTCACCTCGATATGCCAATTCAACCAGTACCACGGTAATATTATCATGCCCACCACGAAGCAGGGCCAAGTTTACCAGTTGATCCAGCGCGTCTTTAAGGGTTCCGGCCCGACTAATCAAATCGCATATTTCTAAATCCAAAACCAAATTAGTCAGTCCATCCGTACACAATAAAAGGTAATCACCAGGTTGGAAAATTTCCTTAATCAGGTCTACTTTAACCTCCGGTTCAGTGCCCAGAGCGCGGGTAAGCACATTACGATAAGGGTGATGTACTGCTTCTTCTTCAGATATCACGCCTTTGCGCAACAGTTCTTCGACTACGGAATGATCTACCGTTAACCGACGAATCATTCCCGATCGGATAAGATAAGCACGGCTATCCCCTACATGGGCTAAATAAAGGTAATTACGCCTTATCAGGGCGGCCGTGAGGGTGGTTCCCATCCCTTGATAACCAGAATACCGGGAAGCGTAACGCAAAATTTCCCGATTGGCTTCCTGGACTACCGCATCTAGAAGATTAAGCGGATTAATTTCCCCTTCAATCTTACGAATACACCGATTAAATACTTGAACGGTTAGTTGACTGGCGATTTCTCCCGCCTGGTGCCCCCCCATGCCATCAGCTACTACCAGCAGTTGCCGATGAGAACAGGCTAGAAAACTATCTTCGTTTTGTTCTCTTACCAGGCCGATCTCGGTTCGAGCTTGAATCTCCATACTGGTCCCCCTTGGCCTCTATCTTTTAGCCTCCAACTGTCCTCGAAGTTGACCACAAGCAGCCGATATCTGCCCGCCCCGTTCTTCCCGAAGGGTAACCTCCATCCCCAGCTGGCGTAAGGTACGAATAAACAACTGGATTTGCTCCGACGAAGGACGCTTAAACCCTCCCTCCGTAGGATTAACGGGAATCAAATTAACTAGAACCGGCATTCCTTTTAGTAAACGGCCCAGTTCTTCAGCATGATAGATAGAATCATTGACGGCTTTTAATAAAATATATTCAAAAGTCACTCTTCGCCGGGTAAGGGTAAAATACTCCCGACAGGCTGGAAGCAATTCTTCTAACGGATAACGGCGATTCAAAGGCACCAGTTGATTACGCAAAACGTTATTTGAAGCGTGTAAAGAAACCGCCAGGTTAACAGGTAGGCCCTCTTTGGCCAACCGATAAATACCCGGTACCACCCCGGCGGTGGATACTGTTATACGACGGTAACCAACCTTTATACCTTCAGGCGCATGGAGCAGGTTAAGACTTTTTATTATTTCAGAATAATTAAGCAAAGGTTCGCCCATACCCATAAAAACGATATTTATTCCTTCACCCGGTTCCGAAACCTCCCGACGCAAAGCTAAAACTTGCCCGACAATTTCCCCTGCATCCAGATTCCGTACAAAACCGGCCTGCCCGGTAGCACAAAAAGCGCAACCCAAAGGACAACCAACTTGGCTGGAAAGACAAAAGGTTAAACGGTCGCGACTGCGTTCTAATGAATAGGGCATAAGTACCGCTTCCACTCTTTGCCCGTCTTCCATTTCGAGTAATAACTTAACCGTTAGATCGTCATTAGCCAGCTGGCGCCGAATAACCCGGGGTATTCCTACCCAAGCCTTTTGTTGCAACAACTGACGCAAGGACCCGGGTAAATCCGTCATTTCTTCTATAGAGGAGGCGTCCCTTCGATAAATCCAATGATAAATCTGTTTTCCGCGATATCCGGGTTCACCTAGCGTTTTCATCCAGGCTTCCAGTTCCGACAAACTTTGACCACATAAACGAATTTTCAATAATTAAACGTGACCCCCCTCCTGTATTTCGCGAAAAAAATCATTTTTCCTGCTAAACACTTATTCTTACTCTTCCCTTCGTAAGCGAGCCAAAAAAAAGCCATCGGTCCCATGAATATGGGGTAATAAGGTTAAATAACCTTGAGCCATCTGTTGACGATCTGCTTTCCGGTCAAACCCGGCCGGGAAAAAAGATCCGATCTCTTCCAAACGAAAACCGGCCGCTTTCCCGAACTGACTCCCCCAGGTAGAGATAAATTTTTGTACCAATAGTTCATTTTCTTCCGGTTCAATCGTACAGGTACTGTATAATAGGACCCCACCCGGTCGTACACACTGGCCGGCCGCCAATAAGATCTCTAATTGTAAGATAGTTAATTGCGCTATCTGCTCTGGTTGTTTCCGCCACCGGGCATCGGACCGGCGCCGTAATACCCCTAAACCGGAACAAGGGGCATCTACCAGCACCCCATCCGCCCACTCCAACCAAGGGCCAGGAAGTTCTCGAGCATCCTGGGTACCGGCTTGTACAATATTTATCCCCAACCGCTGACAATTTTCCTTTATTAATTCTATCTTATGGGGATGCCAATCCAGCGCCAAAATTTCCCCTTGGTTTCCCATTAATTGGGCCAGATGCGTGGTTTTCCCCCCGGGTGCAGCACAGGCATCAATAATTCGTGCTCCCGGCCAAGGCTTCAAACCGTGAGCCGCCAGCATTGAACTTTCATCTTGTACTTGAAACCAACCCTCGGCAAAGCCGGGTAATTTAGGATACGCAGAAATCTGTTTTAACTTTAACCCTTCAGGTACCAGATTACTAGCTTCTACCTCTACGCCTTCTTGTTTCAGACACTGGGTTAGTTCCGCCGGGCTGGTACGTAAAGTATTGGTCCGAATCCAGTTATCCGCCGGTTGATTATTGGCCGAACAGAGCGCCATAGTATCTTCCAGGCCATAACGTTCTATCCAGCGTTCAACAATCCACTGGGGATGCGAATAACATACAGCAATATGTTCCACCGGATTTTCTTCAACTTTTGGATAAGACCAGTCTTTTCCCCGGCGAACTACATTCCTTAATACTCCATTAACCAGGCGGGCTACTCCTTGATGTCCATAGCGCTTGGCTAAATTGGTTCCCTCGTTACAAACGGCAGAAGGAGGGATTTTCTCCATAAATAATAACTGATAAATACCCAGACGTAAAATATTCCGAATCCAGGGAGTTAGCTGTTCCAGGTTAGGACGAACTACCTGACTTAAAATCCAATCCACTTTAGCGCGCCAGCGAAGGGTACCATAAACTAATTCCGTTAAAAAAGCACGATCCCGCTTAGAGAAAGAGGCTTCCCGCATCAACCGGTCCAGGACCAAATTGGCGTAAGCCCCCTCTACCTCTACGGCATATAATACTTGCAAAGCCCCTTCTCGAGCTTTCATGGGCGAGGCCCCATCAGAACGCTTTTTGCCCATTAATTATTACTCATCTCCTTCGTGGAAAAACCCGGCTGCCAAACAGCAAACGTAACAAATTTAAAAAGCCCATCAAAACAGCCGCTACATAGGAAAGGGCCGCTGCCTTAAGTACTTGCTGAGCCAATCCCAGTTCTTCCTGAGTCAGGTATCCGCCTTCGGTTAATAAAATTATCGCTCGATGACTGGCGTTAAACTCCACCGGTAAAGTAACCACCTGAAATAAAACCACCGCGATAAAAGCAAACGCCCCAAATTTAACCATGGTAGTTATCCCCGTGAATAAACCGATAAACAACAGAGGAAAAGCCAACCATGAACCGAAATTGGCGACCGGTACCAGACGATTACGAAAATTCAAGGGAAAATACCCTTCCTCGTGTTGTAAGGCGTGCCCTACCTCATGGGCCGCCACGCCAAGTGCTGCTAAGGAAGAACTATTGTATACCGGTTCCGAAAGCCTTAAGACCTGAGAACCGGGGTCATAGTGGTCAGTAAGTACACCAGCAATCCTCTCGACCTCGACCGTTATTCCCTTACGCTTTAAAATATCCCTAGCCACTACCGCTCCTGCCAATCGACTACGGGCGGGTACCCGGGTATACTTGCTAAACGTTGTTTTCACCTTATATTGTGCATATAAACTTAATAAAATTGCTGGAATAAGTAAAATAATCGACCAATCAACCCAAAAAGGCATTAGCCGCTCCCCCTTTCCCGGATACTCGTTTAGGGCGGCTATCCTCCTTTCGGGGTAAAGGTGCGGGAAGGCCTATAAAATACAATATCGCTTTTTCGACCTGTTCTAGATCTACCCCGGTATCCATACAAGGACCATGGGGTCGCTGGTTTAAAACCCCCAAAACCGGCAGGGGGTTGGTATCTAATATACCACTGGAAAGATCACGTTCACAGGCTATAGCCACTATGGCTCGTGGGCGATACTGTTCGACAAATCGACGGGCAAAGGTCCCCCCGGTAGCTACCGCCAGTTTAGCCCCGTATCGCTCTGCTAATTCGATTAAAGCACTAATCGTACAAAGTTCGCAGCGTTTACAGTTCTGTACATCTATTGTAATTTTATGCGGACATTCCGTCCGTTGTAAACAATGGGGAGCTAACAAAAGGATTTTATTCGATGGTACCCGCAGCGCTTTAGCCCGCACCATTTGATTATTAACCTCGACAAAAGAACTTTGAATAACGTTTGACCCTATTCGTAATAACTTGCCTAAACCGATAGCCACGGGATACATCAAATTTATGGCTACCCGGGTTAAACCTTGTAACGGTGGAATAGTACGGGCTGACCATAAAGTGAGGATAATTCCGCCCACACCAAAAGCGACTACAATCAGAATTCCCGCCAGTACCACACCAATAACCACCAATAATATTTGATTCCAGTAAAGGTCCCGGTTGGCTAGTAGATAAAACACTAATCCCACCAGTCCCAGTACTAACAGCAGGCTACTACAAATTAGTCCAACGAAAAGACGTTTTCTGGTGGGCATACAATCTCCCCCTTAACCCAGTAACGTGCTCTCTCCTACCCGGTAACCCCGGCAAAAGTCTACCGCCTTCATCCTCTGTTTCCCGGTCGGTTGAACTTCCGTAAGCAACAACAAACCTTTGCCGGTTTGTACTAAGATACCTTGGTTTTTTACGATTCCTTGAATCCTTCCCGGTTGGTAGAAAGTACCCTCTTCATGATCGGGACCATCCCATTTCTGGGCTCGCCAAACTTTCAAAACCTTACCTTCCCACTCGGTATACGCACCGGGCCAGGGATTCAATCCTCGAATCTGGTTACGTATGTCTTCCGCCGGTTTAGTCCAATCGATTTTCTCATCCTCGCGCTGCAAAGCCGGGGCATAAGTAGCGGCGGATGCCTCCTGAGGTAGACGTGGCGCCTTCCCCTCTTGGATCAGCTGTAAAGTTTTTACGAGCAAAGTTGCCCCTTCCCGAGCTAACCAGTCATAAATCTCTCCAGCGGTAGCCTCTTCCGATATAGGAATCGATTGTTGGAGGATAATATCCCCGGTATCCATACCGACATCCATATACATCGTACTGACTCCAGTTACCTTTTCCCCCTGCAGCACCGCCCAATGCACTGGGGCAGCTCCCCGGTAACGGGGAAGCAAAGAAGCATGTACGTTAATCCCGCCGTGTACCGGAATGGCGAGAACTTCAACGGGTAAAATTTGTCCGTAAGCTACCACCACTGCAATATCAGGATTTAACTGACGCAACCAGGCGGCAAATTCCGGGCTACGTGCACTAACCGGTTGATACAGAGGTAAGCCTAATTCCAGGGCCTTCTCCTTTACCGGGGTAAAAGCTAGCTTGCGCCCTCTGCCCCGGGGTCGGTCGGGTTGGGTAACCACGGCTAGCAGGTCATATTCAGCTTTAACCAGCGCCTCTAGACTAGGCACCGCAAAATCAGCACTACCCATAAATACAATCCGCATAACGAACTCCTGACCTTAATTTAACTTTTCCGCCCGATCGACAAACAGAATACCCTCTAAATGGTCGATCTCGTGCTGTAAAGCCCGGGCTAATAGACCTTCAGCTTCTAATTCAAAACGTTTGCTATGTCGATCTAGGGCCTGTACCTTAACTTTTCGCCAACGCTTCACTTTTCCGCTTACTCCCGGTACACTTAAACATCCTTCCGTATCTACTTCCGAACCTTCGCCGGTAATAATTTCGGGATTAATTAATTCAATAATACCCTCGCCGACATCAATCACTACCACCCTTTTCGAAATACCTATCTGAGGAGCAGCTAAGCCGACCCCAATCCGAGTATCATACATAGTATCCGCCATATTTTTTAAAAGTTTAATAATATTAGGTGTTATTTTTTTTACGGGTTTAGCTTTTTCTCTAAGAAGCGGATCGCCTATGGTTATTACTTCAAAAACCGCCATCCTATCACCCCTTTCAGGATAATTACACCTCTGGCACTATATCATACTTACCGGATCAACGTCCACCGCTATATTAATTTTCCGTTCTAAATTATGCTGCCGAAATTCCTGCAGTCCCTGAACTACTACCTTTCTTAATCCGGCCGGTTCTTCGCCTCTTAATATCAATTGCCAGCGATACTGACCGCGTACCCGGACCAACGGCGCCGGGGTAGGTCCCAATAAATCAACAAGGGCCTCTTGGTTTGAAGAACCGGATCCGGTAATTACTTCCTCCCCAATCACTTTTTCCAAAAAACGACCTAGTAATTCTGCCGCTACTCGAACCTGATCTTCCCCAGGGCCACTGACTAGTACCCGTACCATAGCCAGAGATGGAGGGTAACGCCAGCGTAACCGTTGTTGTATCTCTACCCGGTAGAAAGCCTCATAATCCTGTTGACTAGCGGTAAGAATACTATAGTGTTCAGGAGAATAAGTCTGAATAACCACCCGGCCTGGTCGCTCACCCCGACCGGCTCGTCCGGCTACTTGGGTTAATAATTGAAAAGTCCGTTCCGCCGCCCGAAAATCCGGTAGATTTAAACTGGTATCCGCGGTTACCACTCCAACCAAAGTAACCCCGGGAAAATCCAGGCCTTTAGCAATTAATTGAGTTCCTACCAAAATATCTATCTCCTGACGCCGAAAAGCCTGAAAAAAATCTTCATAAAAACCGGATCGAACCGTAGTGTCTACGTCTACCCGTAGAGTTCTAGCCTGGGGAAAAAGACGCCGCACTTCTTCTTCAACGCGCTGCGTACCAATACCAAAATGACGTAAATAATTACTATTACACTCTGGACAAGTTCTCATTAGACGTTTCTGATAATTACAGTAATGACAACGTAACCATTGACCTTGATGGTAGGTTAAGGCTACTTCACAATTAGGACAACGTAAAACCAAACCACAGTTACGGCAATTAACAAAAGTAGAAAACCCGCGCCGGTTAAGAAAAAGAAGAGCCTGTTCTTTTTTCGCTAAAGTCTCCGCCAAATCCGATTGCAAAGCCCGACTAAAGATGCTGCGATTGCCTTCTTTTAATTCCTGACGCAAATCAACCACTTGAATTTCGGGTAAAGCCCGATCTTCTACGCGCTGGGTTAATTGGAGAAGCTGAAAGCGTTTTTGCTCTACCTGAAAATAAGTCTCCAAGGTTGGCGTCGCACTCCCTAGGACTACTACCGCACCGGTCAATTGAGCTAGTTTAATCGCTACTTCCCGAGTATGATACCTTGGCGCTCGGTCCTGTTTGTAAGAATTCTCGTGTTCTTCATCCAGGACAATTAAACCTAATCGCTCTACCGGGGCAAAAAGGGCGGACCGGGCGCCCACTACGATATCTGTCTTTCCTTCTTTTATCCGCTCCCACTCTCGCCGACGCTCCCTTGGAGTCAACCGGCTGTGTAAAACACTTACGCGAGAACCAAAACGCCAGCGAAAACGCTCCGCGATTTGGGGGGTTAAGGCTATTTCTGGTACCAAGACAATTGCTTTTCTGCCCTGGGCTAAAACTAGGCTGATGGCCTGCATGTAAACTTCAGTTTTCCCACTACCGGTAACCCCATGTAATACTATAGGAGCTACCGGAAGGCCGGCGTCCGCCTGATTAAGCGCCTGCTGAATAAGCGTATAAGCTTTTTTCTGTTCAGGGTTCAATGACCAAGCTATTTCCCGACCGGGCTTA
>JAAYQE010000013.1 GCA_012519455.1 Syntrophomonadaceae bacterium | reverse complement strand
GTTGCTGCTATGGGTTATAGACCGTCGGCACAATAACCAAGCCACCATCATTGCATCCCAGTATGAACCTGCAGAATGGCTCGATCAGATCCCTATCCCGGTTGCCGCTGAAGCTATTACGGACCGGTTATCGGCTCAGGCTTACAAAATCATTATCAAAGGCAGTAGGTCCATGCGTTTATCTAGCTAGCTTTTTAGCGAGTTGCCACCTACCAGCAGAGGGTGACTGCGTATTTCGTAATAAACCGGACATCTTTTTCGAACAAAAACTGAAACGAGATAACGAAAACAAGTAACTGGCAAAGATGTTGCCGATTACTGTGGACAGTGCCGCCCTGTTGGACAACCCTGCGGGTTGACGCACAGGGCTTGGATAACGCGAAGCGTTATCCACACTGCCCACAGTAACTGCTACTGCTAAAAAAAGACCACCTTAATAATTATAATATCTAAAATATTAAAATTAACTACGATTACAATTTTCTTGCAACCACACTAATAATAATCAACATTGCTGCGCTTCGCAACCAGCCTGAGGAATCTGGAACGTGGGCCAGATTATCCGGAACAAGTGCCCGGTTTTGGCTAGAATGCGGGGTGGCTCCCGCATCGCGCGTCAGTGGCTCTTAAATTCGCGCGCCCATGGCCCATCAACTCCGCTGGGGTGGCTCTTAAAAAACGTGTTTTGCATCCCTTGGCAAGGGCCTGATAAAAGTAATCTACTAATTCTACGGCCGGGTGTTTTTCCAGTTTTATTACTTGCCATCCTCTCTCCGTTGTTCGTAAATGTAACGTTATATATTCTTCTTCAATCGTTTTTTGATCTACAGCCCATTCAACTTTTACGCAGATTCGAGCCTGTCCTTGCATCTTATCAATGAATATATCTTTAACGACCAGCGAAGCTAAATTTTTCTGAGGTATTTTTTCTTTTGTGTTTTTCCAATAAAGTAAACTCCCAAGGCCCCCGGGCTGATTTAAAATTTGTGGATAACACAAAGTTGCCAGTGCCGGCCAATCGTGATTATTTACCGCTTGATATAAACGGTCAACTACCTCGACGGGACTCAAATCTAAAACGGCTGCCGGAGGTAGATCTCTTTCGCTGAAAAGTTCAATCGGCTGGAACGTTGGTTCAGGAGGCACCTCCTTATGCCATACCAAAACCACCAGGGTTAATCCTAAACCTAACGCCGTTAACCAGCGATATGCCATAAGACTCTCTCCTTCCCTTATGTAATTTTATCCACGATTACTTAAAATATGCAAAAAAAGAACCGGGTTAAATCCCGGTTTCAATATTAGCCCTCTATTATATTCTCTTACTTAATAAAACGCAAAAGTAATCTCCGTAGAAAACCCGGTAATGGAATAAAGACAATTCTCAAGGCCAACTCACCCCTTTTCTTTGCCTCTTCTAATAAATATATTAGTTATGAGCAGAAAAGGTGCCAGAAAGAAGGGGATCTCAGCTAAATAATCTTGTTAAAAATCTTACTTAACGTTTTTTAACCTTGATTTTACTTACCATTAAACCGGATAAAAACACCATACTCGTGGCTACTACCCAAAAAGGCAAATGATCCGTTAAAAGTAAAAACAAGGCCATTAAACCACCGGCAATGGTAATCGGTACCCCGACAAAATAATCGGTCACCTTTATAACATTGAACCGAGCCAGTCTAATCGCCCCACAAGTAATAAAACCCAGGGCAATAATTAGCCCTATTTTACCCATTGGCTCATCAAGTACGGAAGCATAGGCTAATATAGCCGGCGCTACACCAAAAGATACCAAATCCGCCAGAGAATCTAGTTCTTTGCCAAATTCAGAACTAACCCCCAGGCGTCGCGCCAAGTTACCATCCATACGGTCCAAAACCGTAGATACCAGGATAACTACCGCCGCTAAGGTATATCGTCCATTCAAAGTATAGATCAGCGACATGATACCCAGCAGTAAATTACTTAACGTAAATAGATTGGGTACCAAAGGTTTAACTGCCGGTCTCACCCAATCACCCTCCCAATAATAGTTTCTCCGCCTCTAACTCGGTCCCCTTTTTTTACTTCGATTTTAACCTTTAAGGGCAAATAAAGTTCTGTACAGGAACCGAATTTAATTAACCCAAACCTTTCCCCTTGTTCCAAAAAATCTCCCGGTTTAACCCATGAAACTACTCTTCTAGCCACCAACCCCGCGATCTGGATCACTAAAACTTTAAAATCATTGTTTTTTAAGCCCAGTAAATTTTGCTCATTTACTGCAGCCGCTTCACTTTTATAGGCCGGTAAAAACTTCCCGGAACGATATTCTTGATACTCTACTTTTCCCGCAATAGGGGCCCGATTCACGTGAACGTTAAATATATTTAAAAAAATACTCACCTTAATGGCTTCACTGTGCAGGTATCTTTCTTCCTTGACCGTCTCCACACTCATTACTAATCCATCCGCCGGAGAAATAATTAAAGCTGGTTGTTCCGGTATCTTACGCTGCGGATTTCTAAAAAAGAATCCGATAAACAAAAACAAAATTAAAGGGATTAAAGCCAGATAGGAATAAAAGATAAAAGTAACAACTGTGATTGTACCCAAGATGAAAAGATACAACCAGGCATCAGGAACAATTGGTGCATTTTTCATGTATGTGCCTCCACTAATTTTTACGGCTTATCCTGATCTTTAAATTAATTTACTCTAAATCTATAATTATAGTTTAAATTCACCTCTATTTTATCATCCTTCAGTTAACTATAAAAGACCTAACCCAGGAATTAAACATCCCTCGTTAACCATTTTGCAATTTTTTCCTTTAAAACGAGAGAATTAGCCCGCATATGGGTTTTTAAAGGTAGTGAGCGAAGGAATTGGACGCCGTAAGGTTTATCGATAATACGGCGATCCAGGATTACAACCACTCCCCGATCCGAGCTAGATCGTATCAATCGACCAAAACCTTGTCTCAAGCGTAAAATAGCTTCCGGTAAGGTATAATGATAAAAACCATTACGCTTCCTTCGTTTTTCTGCCTCCAAACGGGCTTCTACCACCGGCATTCCCGGAGGTAAAAAAGGCAGTTTTACAATCACTATACAACTTAATTCATCGCCCTGAATATCTACTCCTTCCCAGAAGGTACTGGCCCCAAAAATTACGGACCGAGGGGTTAAGCGAAAATTATCTACGAGCCGAGATTGCCCCCCGTCAATATTGTGACCCAAAACCGGAATCCCTTTTCTCTCCAAAGGTTCTCTGATTTGGGCATAAGTTTTGCGCAACATTTGGTGGGAAGTAAACAGAACAATCGCCCGTCCCTCAGTGGCTTCCAAAATCTCCGCTAAAACCGGCACCATAGCTTCAGTATACTTTTCATCGCCTACTTCAACGGGATTAGGAAGATCCTGAGGAATAACGAGTAGCGCCTGTTGTTCATAATCAAAAGGTGAATCAAGTTGAAGCATTTCCACACGTTCGGGCTCAGCTAAACTAAGACCTACTCTTTCCTCAAAATGATTAAAACTATTTCCAATCGCCAGCGTAGCAGAAGTCAAAATTACCGTTTTTCTAGGGACAAAAAGGTACTGGTTTAATAATTCGGCCACCTGGATGGGTGCCGCCTTCAATATGGGATTATAATTACCGTCCCACTCTTCAATTTCGGTCCAATAAACCCAATTTTCATCTTCTATACCGGTAGCCAATTTAAGATTTTCTATAAACCGGAGGTATAACTGGCGAATTGCTTGTAAATCTTTCTTTTCATTTATTCCTATGCCCGTATCTATTTCTATCGACTCGATAATCCCTTCTAGGGCTCGTAGTCGGTCAATCAAAGTGCTAATCTGAAAAATTAAGTTATTCCGGACTTCAATCCAACTTTTCCACCAGGTAGTTTGACTTAATTCTAACCGAAAACGCAGGGTTTGGCGAATATTATTATCCTCTTCTTCAAAACGTCTGCGTACAAAATCCGTTATTATCCCGAAAAAAGTTTCCGCTCGTTCTTTAACTGCCTCTAAATCGGACAGGAGGTCTTCTAACTTTCTTTCTCCTGATAACCATTCTATGGAATCATTTTGCCTCCGCAAACGATTCCAACGATTTTTTAAACTAACCGCAAAACCAGTGGGGCCATAACGTGACGGACGGTATAGCCCTTGCCCTAGCTTAAGTAATTCCTGAAGACTAACCTCAATCCCCAAGTGTCGAGTTGCACTTTCTTCTAGATGGTGAGCCTCGTCAATAATCAGCCGGTTATATTCCGGTAAGATCTGGTTTTCTGTCTTAAAATCGGCCAGGAGTAAAGAATGATTAACCACTAATAGATGGGCCTCTTCACACTCACGCCGAGCGCGCATTACGAAACACTGTTCTTTATTCCACGGACAAGCCGCTCCCAAACATGATTCGCTCTCCGCGGCTACCAGAGACCAAGCATCAGCCACTGGCCGGTGTAGGTTTAATTCAGAGCGGTCACCCGTAGTAGTCTCTCTTAACCAGGGGATCAGACGAATAAAAAACTTACTTTCCTCCGGGGTATAATAATCGGACGTTTGTTCAAGATTATGCCATTTACGCAGACATAAATAATTACTCCGGCCTTTAACTAAAGCCACTTTAAAATTATGTAGACCAGGGGTATATTCTTCGCTAATGGTCGATATTATGTCCCTTAATTTAGGAATATCCTTAAACCAAAGTTGCTCTTGTAAAGTTATTGTATGCGTGGAAACAACGACCTTTTCCCGATTCAGGATCGCAAAAAATAAAGCAGGAAGTAAATAAGCCAATGATTTACCGGTCCCTGTCCCAGCTTCTACCGCTAGGTGGTGATCTCGGTTAAAGGCTACGGCTACCCTACTTAGCATAATTAATTGTTGAGTTCGATATTCGTAATTTCGGAAATAACGGCCAACGGGCCCGTCCGGTCCAAGTAAGGACTCTAAGTATTCAATATCTAATGGCCGCCGGTCAACGTCTTTTTTCGTTCCTTCCCCTGGGGACGAAATAATATCGTCCCGCGTAAAGGGCATCGGGGCAAGCGGCGTATACCCCGCTCGATTAGGATTAAGAAGGGCGTTGCGGGTTAGATAATTTTCTAAAAACCGAAAGTATCCCGCTAGGGACCAATTAAAAGAAGCGGCTATCTGGTTTATCCGATACGCTTGTTCCGGTTCCCAATCTTTGAGCTTCTGATCAATCGCGATAAATAAATGGGCAGCTGCCCGGGCGTCGTCTAAAGCCCGATGGGTTTCCAATTGCGGAAAACCCAGTTCCCGGGCCAAGGTGGCCAACCGGTGGTTAATAGCTCGGGGAAAAGCCAGACGGGCTAGTTCCAGAGTATCTAAGACTTCATTGGACAAAGGGTAGCCCAGGTTAGCTTCTAAAAAACCCTGATCAAAAACCGCTTGATGGGCAATCAAGGGATAGTTATCTAAAAAATCTAAAAATCCCGGCAGTACCTCCCTCAAAGGGGGAGCATCGTCTAGTTGGTCCTGGGTAATCCCGGTTAATTGACTAATTTGAGGCGGTATGGGGCGGCTGGGACGGATCAAGGTCTGAAATTCCTGCGTAATCTTCCCATCCTCAATCTTTACCGCTCCAATTTCAATTATTTCATCTTGATATGGTGAAAGTCCGGTAGTTTCTAAATCAAAAGCTACCAGGACCGGACGATAATTCATGGTCAACCTCTTGCTTCGATATTTTAGTTAGTAGTTATCTACCCCACCGTAATTTTATAATACAAGGCCAGGTACTCTAGCGCCGAATTCTTCCAAGAAAAATCCGTTTGCATTCCTCTTGTTATCAATTCTTTCCAGGCGGTGGGCTCGGCGTAGACCTGCAGCGCACGTAAAATAGCCTCACGTAAGGCTGATCCCGTAAAAGGATAAAACAAAAAACCATTTCCCTTGCCCTCCGGATCATAGTCCGTTACAGTATCGACTAGGCCACCGGTAGCCCGAGCAATGGGTATGGTACCATAACGCATGCAGATCATCTGGGCTAAACCACACGGTTCATAACGGGAAGGAAGCAAAAACATATCCGCTCCGCTGTATATTTGCTTGGCCCTTAATTCATTAAAACTAAATTCTACTGCAACTTGTTGAGGAAAATTCTTCCTCAAATTTTGCAATAAATTTTCATATTTTTTTTCTCCGGTCCCAAGAGCCACAAATTGTAAATTAGTTTCCCGTAATAAGTCCGGTAAAGCCTCTTCCAATAAATCAATCCCCTTTTGTTCTACTAGGCGCGCTACTAAACCTAATAAAGGAACCTCCTGGTCCTCACGTAAACCTAAGTTCCTCTGGAGCGCTAGTTTATTATCCACCTTTTGCTCTATCGAATCAATAGAAAAAGGACTGACAATGTAGAGATCCGTAGCCGGATTCCATTCTTGATAATCTAGTCCATTAATAATCCCAAAAATATCGTCCCTTCGACTGCGTAATACTTCATCCAAGCCCCATCCGTATTCTGGGATTTGAGTTTCTCGGGCATAATTGGGGCTTACCGTATTAATAGCGTCACTGAGCAAAATTCCCCCCTTGAGTAAATTGGCCTTTCCATAAAACTCATAACCTTCTGCGGAACTCAACCAGGGATTAAAATCCAAACTCCGTAACTCCTCCAGAGAAAATACTCCCTGATAACCAAGGTTATGTATGGTTAATAGGGTCCGGATCGATTGATAAAATGGATCACTGGAATAATGGGTTTTAATTAGGCCGGGTATCAAGGAGGTATGCCAATCATTACAGTGAATAATCTCCGGTCGAAAAGATAAAACTTGCAGGGCCTCTAAAGCTGCTACACAGAAAAAACTAAACCGGAATAAATTGTCTGGGTAATCTCTCCCTTCCGGGTTAACGTAAATACCAGGCCGTTCATAAAAGTCCGGACTTTTAATCAGGTAGACCGGTACTTCTCCGACCTGGGTCTCAAAAATTTCCCCGGTCCAATCCTTCCCTCCCAAGGCCACCGTCACCTTTTTCTCCGTAGCTAAGCCTTGCAATGATTGGTCAATTTGCTGGTAGCCGGGTAAGATCAGACGGATGTCGTGACCCATGGCCCTCAAAGCCTTTGGTAGAGATCCCATTACATCGGCCAAACCGCCGATTTTAACCAAGGGAGTCATCTCGGCGGCGACCATTAAAACTTTCATTGGTCATAACTCCTCTCTACCTGCAGTAAGCAACTCATTATTGAAAAACTCGATAATCTAATTCTGGAAAAAGATTATTTTTAGCTTCAAGTTCCTTCAAAAAAGCCTCTAATTGAGGGGAGATCCCTTTTTCCGGTTGAACGGAAGATAATTCGAGATATAACTGCCGAAAATTATATAGATGTTCTCTAGTACGTCGCTCGGCGTACTCGACCGCGGTTTTATTATTAATAATAAAGGCCCAATCACTACTTTGCGCTAAAAGTAATTCCCGTAGGGCCTGATTTAAAATACGCCGTTCTATTCCATTCGCCTGGGGATAACGCCGGACCATTTCAGTCATCTGTTCGCCGATTGCATATAAATGAGGGTAAATCCAATCATTAGCCTGATTAAGCCAGGTTTCATAGTAACCTTGATTGCCCCAGGAGGAGATGGCTGGCTGACCGACGGGGTTCTCCGGGTATAAATCCAGATATTCCGGACCGGTAATTAATTGTACCTGATCATTTCGGGCGAAATCACGTAAAAGATATTCTAGCCAATCAGGGCCTTCGAACCACCAGTGACCTAGAAGCTCAGCATCATAAGCAGATACAATTAACGGTGGCCGGTCCATTCCTTGATGCTGCTTTACTTGAGCTCTTAAACTGGCCGCGAAATGCTCCGCGTGTAACCGTGCTTGCCTTTGAGCGGCGGTTGGGTCATAAGGTTGTTTATACTCCGTCTTCCCGGTCACGCGATAGTACTTAAAGCCGGTAAAAATTCTGATTCCCGCCGGATCTACATAAGGCCCAATATACTCCATATCCAGATCAAAACCCAGATCCCGATAAAAATCGCGGTAAACCGGATCACCGGGATAACCGGTTTGGGCACACCATACCTGGCGGGAAGTCTCCTCTTCTCTACCAAAAAACGCTACCTGGTGCTCAGTCATCAAAGGGGTTCGTACCCCATGGGGCGGACGGGGCCAGGCTCCGGTAATTCCCGCGGTATCTAAAAAACTATACCGCAGGTTAGCCGCTTGTAGAATTTTTTCCAAACCTGGATAATAAGCACATTCCGGCAACCAGATCCCCTGGGGGTCGCGTCCCATAAAAGATCGATAAGAGGCTACCCCGACCTCTACCTGCGCCTTAACCGCCATTGGTTGCCCCTGCAATAAAGGTAAAAAACCATGCGTAGCGGCACAAGTAAGAATTTCTAATTTTCCCAGGGCATTAAACTTACGGAAAGCATCTAGAATTCTACCTTGGCAATCATAATAAACTTGTTCAATCTCCTGTAAACGTGTTCGATACCACCGAACCAGTGCATGGAAATCCGGTTGCCCCCAGGTACGAATTTGTTCCTTCTCGGCCAATTCTAAACGCGAACTTAAATAGCTCTGGTATCTTTTTTGTAAAAAACGATCTTCCAGCATGCTCATTAAAGTAGGTGTAAGACTTAAAGTTATCCGAAAATCAATATTATCTTCTAGCAAACGCTCAAAAACCATAATTAAAGGAATATAAGTTTCCGTTAGGGCCTCAAATAGCCAATTTTCCTCTAAAGAATAGTTTAGTTCCGGGTTACGGACAAAAGGTAAATGCGCATGAAATACGAGCATTACATAGCCGTCAGGCAAAACCATCACCTACTCCCAAATTACTTTAATTTCTCACTCGCCTACATTAACGTATTTAGGGTAATAGGGCCCCAAACTAACATCATTTTCCTTTATGAGTAGGGGAATTTTATTTTCACCATCCGGTATCAGTAAAGAGTTACTAATTAATAAGGGTTGAAAACCATCTTTACCCCAATTCCCCAATTCTAAACAAACTCGACTGCCAGGAGGCACTTCGAGGTAAGCACTACCTACGGCATGATTTTCCGTCAATTCCATTTTTGGAATCAACCGGTTAAAACCTTTATTATCTAAAGATCCTACACGCATAACGAGATGCAGACGCCGGTCCGCGTCCCCTTCCTCTACCTTATCTTCTCTAAGCTTCCACCAGTCGATTTCCCAAAAAGTATAAATCATCCCCGGATGGCTCATTAAGATTACTAATTGATTTATACCATAAAATCGAGGTAATTCTAATTCCAAACTATGATTAAGTTGACTGCGCAACCCCAAAACCTCCATTTATTCTAATTCTTGATCTATACCCGCTTCTACCACGGTCCCTTTGGGGATAAAGATAATTCCACCTTCACTAACCGTAAAACGCTCGGCATCTTTTTCTAGATCAAAGCCAATCTCAGTATTCGGGGCAATACGTACATTTTTATCGATAACGGCTCTCCGAATCCGGCTGTTTCTTCCTACTTGAACTCCGGACATAAGAACCGAGTCACGTACTTCTGTAAAGCTATTCACCCTCACATTTGGTGATAATACCGAATGAAACACTTTACCACCGCTAATAATGCACCCATCACAAATAATTGAATCGACAGCCATCCCAATCCGTCCGGTATCCCCTTCACTAAACAAAAACTTAGAAGGAGGAACCTGGTCCTGGAAAGTTATGAAAGGCCACTCAGGATCATAAAGATTGAGTGAAGGAACGACCGAAACTAAATCCATATTCGCTTCATAATAGGCATCCAGGGTCCCGACATCTCTCCAATAAGGCGGTTCCGCGCTATCCGGTTCCCTGAACTGATAAGCGTATACTCTTCGACCGGCTGCTAGCATTTGAGGAATAACGTTCTTACCAAAATCATGCTCTGATTCAGGAAGAGCCGCGTCGCGCTCCACCCATTTGATCAAGCTATCAATATGAAAAATATAAATACCCATAGAAACTAATATTTTTTGGGGTAAACGGTTTAAAACGGCTGGATCTTGTGGTTTTTCTAGAAAATTAGTAATTCCACTTTCAGCATCAACTTCGATTACTCCGAAATTAGGCGCTTCCGATTTATCGACTTCAATAGTTCCAATCGTTATTTCTGCTCCCGATCGGATATGAAAATTTAACATATAACGATAATCCATTTTATAGATATGGTCGCCGGCTAAAATAATTACATAAGTTGGGTTAGCCATACTTATCGAATATAAGTTCTGATAGATAGCATCAGCTGTACCTAAATACCAATTTTTATTGACCCGTTGCTGGGGGGGGATAGCATAGATATATTCTCCTAGGCACCCACTCAAAAAGCCCCAAGAAGAACGAATATGTCTCTCTAGGGAATGAGATTTGTACTGAGTCAAAACCATTATCCGTCTAATCCCTGAATTAATACAATTACTCAAGGTGAAATCAATGATGCGATATTTACCCCCAAACGGTACGGCCGGTTTAGCCCTTTGGACGGTTAATGGCGATAATCGACTGCCTTCACCCCCAGCTAGCACGACCGTTAATACTTTTTTTAGGTCAACCAATTTCGCGCCTGCCTCCCTTCGTTGAGTGATCGTAAATCAAATAATGCGGAAAAAAGATCTGACGTTCATAACTTTATTCGCTTTGCAACTCAGAGTTTCCTTCCAATATAAAGAAAATATATAAATAAAATATTATTTATCCCTAATCCGTGTTACAATCTTTAAGACTTAAGTGCTCACAGTCCTCCCCCCTAAAAGAGGTGACTCATAGAATGAAGAAAAAAACTCGCCGCCATATTATCAAAAGAAAAGACGGTAGTTTTCACCAGGAAACGCGAGGCGAAAATTTAGTACGTAAAGCCTTAGAGAGCCATGGTATAGAATTTCACCAGGAATACCTGATTGCCGGGATTCCAGTTGATTTTTATTTACCTGCGGTCCAAATCGTCATTGAAGTAGATGGCGAAAGCCACTTGACCACGCAGCGTCAAAAACGGGATCAATTGGTGACGGAGTCTTTAACACGTTTGGGATATCAGGTAATACGGTTAACGGGTAATGACGTCCATTCGCCGGAAATAATACGAAGTCTTCTACAAAAGATAATAAAAGAAGAAAGAGCTTGGCGCAAGACCACCCAAAGGCAAGAATTAAAAAATTGGCAATTAAAAGATCAACTTAACGCTCTTTATAAAAACGATTCGTAATTTCGTAATTATGAAAGGATTTCCTGATTACTTGTAGAAATAAATCTTTCGTATGTCGCAAAATATTTAATAACCATAAATAAAGAAAGGTAGGTTTGCTGCAAGCGTGAATTTGACTACGATCATTCAAGAATCGCTTATCCGCGACCTAGAATTAGCTCCGCATGGTTTATTAAAAATTGAATGGGTAAAAAAACACATGCCCATTATGAATGAGCTGCATCAAGAGTTTACTAAAGAACAACCCCTGGCCGGTAAACGGTTGTTACTTTGTCTTCATCTGGAAGCTAAAACTGCTTATTTTGCCCAAACTTTGCACGCCGGGGGGGCTGAGGTAACCGTAGTAGCCAGTAATCCTCTTTCAACGCAAGATGATGTGGTAGCGGCCCTAGTGGCTAGTGGGGTTCGGGCCTATGCCTGGTATGGTTCCACTTCGGAAGAGTGTTTCGCCAACATTCGTCGCGCTTTAGATCATCATCCCGAAATTATTATTGATGATGGGGGAGATGTTGTAGCGCTATTGCATACCGAAAGGCCGGAACAGATTCCCGAAGTAATTGGGGGGTGTGAGGAAACTACCACCGGCCTGGTGCGACTCCGCGCTATGGAACGCAAAGGCGAACTGAAATTTCCTATGATTGCCGTTAATGACGCCTATATGAAATATTTATTTGATAATCGATACGGAACGGGTCAGTCGGTCTGGGACGGAATTATGCGCACCACCAATCTTGTAGTTGCTGGCAAGACCGTAGTAGTCGTAGGTTACGGTTGGTGCGGTAAAGGGGTTTCCATGCGCGCTAAAGGACTGGGGGCACGTATCATTATCACCGAAATTGACCCCATTAAAGCTAACGAAGCATTAATGGATGGTTTTGAAGTAATGCCGCTGTCGCAAGCGGCAGCTCAGGGAGACTTTTTTATTACTGTTACCGGTAATGTTAGGGTAATCCGGCGGGAACATTTAGAAGTCATCAAAGATGGGGCTATTTTGGCTAATGCTGGCCATTTTGACGTAGAAATAAGCAAGCCCGATTTAACGGAACTGGCGATATCGTCCCGAACAGTCCGCAATAACATCGAAGAATTTGTTTTCGCGGACGGACGACGGATTTATCTTTTAGCGGAAGGACGCCTGGTCAACTTAGCAGCCGGGGATGGGCATCCGGCCGAGGTCATGGATACCAGTTTTTCCCTACAAGCCCTTTCAGCCCGCTATCTAGCAGAGAAGGCGCCAGATTTGACGCCGCGGGTAATCAGCGTACCTTTAGATATTGACCAGCGGGTGGCTCGTCTCCGTCTGCAAGCCCAAGGTATTACTATTGATACCCTAACCCCGGAACAAGAAAAATACCTGGCTAGCTGGGAATAGTAGATTACAGGAGTACGCTAAATGGGTTCAGAGCGTTACGCACGTAAATGGCTAACTCTTACTATAGTTTCCCTGGGAATTTTTATCTCATGTATGGACGGGAGCCTAGTTAATATTGCAGCTCCTGCTATTGCAAATTCTCTGCGCGTTCCCCCCCAAACCGTACAGTGGGTCGTAACTGCTTATTTATTATGTATCACGGCCACCCTGTTATTATTTGGTCGTATCGGTGATCTTATTGGGGGAAGAAAAGTTTATACCTTAGGTTTCATAATTTTTGCCCTGGGTTCTGGTCTTTGCAGTACAGCTCACACCATCTGGACCCTGGCCTTATACCGGGCCTTCGAAGCTTTAGGGGCCTCTATGCTTATGTCTACCGGTATGGGTATTGTTACCGCCAGCTTCCCCCCGCAGCAGCGGGGACAGGCACTGGGTACGACCGGCATAGTGGTGGCCCTGGGAACCCTGACCGGCCCAGTACTAGGTGGATTTATTATTGGCAACTGGCCTTGGCCGACTATCTTTTATCTAAATGTTTTTCTGGGAACGGCTGGTTTTTTTCTCGCCCGTCGCTACTTACTTGTGGATACTAATCTGAAACATATCTGGCAGGAAATAAAATCACGGTTAACGCAATCCGGTGAAAACCTCTCCTATCAACTCGACTTACCTGGGTTTTCCCTTTTTGCGACCGGAATTGTAACCTTATTACTCTCTCTCGGTCAGGCCCCTACCTGGGGGTGGGCTAATCCTTGGACGATTAGCTTTGGTTTAACTGGCTTAATCTTTTTAGGGGCTTTTTTTAGGCGGGAAAAAACCCTGGAAATGCCCCTCTTAGATTTAGGACTCTTTCAAAACTGGACTTTTACCGGGGGAATAACAACCTCAATTATGGCCTACATGGTTTCTTTCTCTATCTCCTTTTGGATTCCTTTTTACCTCAGTCAGGTCCTTTTGCTTCCCCCACAAAGAGTAGGTTTGGTTATGAGTGCCATTCCCCTAACCATGATGATTACGTCGCCCACCGCAGGCTGGCTATCGGATCGGATCGGATATCGTATTCTAACCTGTCTTGGTTTATGTATAAGTACCTTGACCTTGTTAACCCTTTCTTTACAGGAACAAACCGTTTTACCGCTTACCATTGCCTTAATCTTAGGAATATTTGGTATCGGTATGAGTATGTTTAATTCACCAAACAATAGTTCCATAATGGGTGCAGCTCCACATAATAAATTAGGTATTGCCGGAGGTATTGTAGCTACGGGAAGGAATCTAGGCATGGTCCTAGGCGTAACCCTTTCCTCGGTAGTCTATACTTACTTTTATCAGCGTTATAGCTTGTTACACTTAAACGCCTTGCCCTCTACCGACTATTTTATGGTCACGGAAATGAACCGTCAGATCTTCGCTGCCGCCGTTAAACGGGTCTTTCAAGCCGCCGCCCTGATCAGTTTAGGGGGGGCCGTGATCTCAATTATTCGTGCCCGTTCGGTAACCCGGGATTCGTTAATCCGGAATACTAATTAAAATATAAACAACCTTTGACTTACCTCCATCCCTGTGTTATAATTGCTTTGCGTTTGCGGGTGTAGCTCAATGGTAGAGCCCTAGCCTTCCAAGCTAGTCACGTGGGTTCGATTCCCATCACCCGCTCCAGGCGCCCGTAGCTCAGGGGATAGAGCGCTGGCCTCCGGAGCCAGGCGCACAGGTTCGATTCCTGTCGGGCGCACCATATAAAGAAAGTATGCCTCCCAATAACGGGAGGCATTATTATTTCACACTTGATCTTTAGCCTAAAAACATACTGGAATAAAGCAATCGGTTAATTTTTAGCTTTTTTACAATCTGTAGAAAGGCCTTAACTATCTGGGGATCAAACTGGATGCCGGCACCTCTTTGTAGTTCATCAATCGCGACTTCAAGCGATACCGCCTTTTGATATGGCCGGTCACTAGTCATGGCATCAAAAGCATCGACTACCGCCAGAATGCGGCATTCTAACGGAATTTCCTCCCCTTTAAGACCTAAAGGATAACCCTGACCGTTCCACCATTCATGATGCTTAAGAATCCAATCAGCGATCGGCATTAAATCTGGCGCAGCCTGGGCGATACGATAGCCAATCTCACAATGTCGCTGTATCTCCTTAAACTCCTCCGGGGTTAGCGGGTCTGGTTTTAACAGGATACGATCGGAAATGCCTACTTTACCAACATCGTGAAACTGGGCCAGGAGACACAGATCTTTAATACGATGGTTAGGTATTCCGATGACTAGGGCCAGTACCGATATCAACTTCTTTAAGCGCTCGGTATGACCTTTGATCATTATATCCCGAGCTTCCAGAGCTTGCTTTAAAGTATATGCAATAGCATTACGCTTACTCTGACTGCGATGCAATTTCTCTCGATGCATATTATTATCCGCTTTTTTAAATAAATGATGGATATTGACCCCCTGCTCGGCCACCGCCAGACCGATAGATACATTTAATAATAAATTAGGATTAGCTTGATTATAACTGTTTATGGCCTCCTGGATACGTTGGCCGGCTTTTTCTACGGTCAAACAGGAACTATTCGTAAGCGGAACGGCAAATTCATCGCCTCCGATGCGGGCTACTACATCACTGGCCCGAAAAACTCTCTGTAGGATACTAGCTAATTCGACGAGTAAGATATCTCCTTTATCGTGACCCAAAGTATCATTAATAAAGCGC
>JAAYQE010000079.1 GCA_012519455.1 Syntrophomonadaceae bacterium | reverse complement strand
TTGATACTTAAACAAACGGATCCACGTGATCGGCGCGCTTTGCAGATTCTCCTTACGCCTAAAGGGAGGGATTTACAAGCGCCTTTGGAACACGCGATTGATGCTGCCAACGAGCAAGTATTACAAGAGTTGGTACCAGCGGAGGTTGAATCGTTAAAAAAATTATTGTGGGATATCGGCAGTATTCGATCAGTTTAAAGGGAACCTTGACTAAACTTTAACCGAAAAATCTTTCCAAAAATTCCTTTAGATAAAATAAAGGAATTTTTTATTTTTACGTATCTTTGTAGTAAAGTGTCGGTTTTTCACGGAATAGATGGTATACAAATAGTTGGTTGACAAACTAATTTAATACTAGTATAATAACATTAAATTTAAATTAAGGGAGGTATTGCCATGGACTTCAAGTTAACGGAAGAACAGGAATTAATTCGTGCTAGTGCTCGGGAGTTTGCTTTAAAGTATTTGGAGCCAATTGCTGCAGAAATTGACGAGGAAAGCCGTTTTCCAATGGAAGTAATGACTAAATTGGCGGAGATGGACTGGCTGGGGATCCCTTATCCAGCAGAATACGGCGGGGCCGGTGCGGATTACCTGACCTTCGCCCTGGTAGTAGAAGAGATCTCCCGCTCCTGTGCTTCAACCGGTTTTACGCTGTCTGCAACTACCGGACTGGTGATGAACCCCATTTATCAGTTTGGTACCGAAGAACAGAAAAAGCAGTATATTACTCCGATCGCTAAAGGGGAAAAAATAGGGGCCTTTGCTTTAACTGAACCTGGAGCCGGTACAGACCCGGGCGCAGCAACGACTACCGCTGTATTGGAGGGGGACACGTACGTTATTAATGGTACTAAGACCTTTATTTCTAATGGGCCGATAGCGGATGTTTTCGTGGTGATTGCCGTAACCGATAAAAGCAAGGGCGCTAGGGGGCTGAGTGGCTTTATTGTGCCTAAAGAAGCCGGGGGCATTAGCGTGGGCAAGCATTTTCAAAAAATGGGCTTGCGTGCCTCTCAGACCTCGGAAATTATTTTTAAAGATTGTCGGATCCCGCGGCAAAATTTATTAGGTAAGGAAGGACAAGGTTTCCGGATTGCCATGCAGTCGTTGGATACCGGACGGATCGGTATTGCAGCGCAGGCCATAGGAATTCTACAGGCAGCCCTGGACGAATCAATTAGTTATTCCAAGGAAAGAGTGCAATTTGGTAAACCTATTTCGGTTAATCAAGCTATTCAGTGGATGCTGGTTGATATGGCAACGGATTTAGCGGCGGCTCGGTTCCTGACTTACTATGCAGCAGATTGTAAGGATAAGGGTTTACCTTCTAGTAAAGAGGCGGCGATGGCTAAACTGTTTGCCTCAGAGGCGGTTTCGCGGCATGCTTCGAAAGCCGTACAGATTCATGGTGGGATTGGCTATGTCAAGGGAACCAAAGTGGAACGGCTTATGCGCGACGCCAAAATTACGGAGATTTACGAAGGTACTTCCGAAGCGCAAAGAATGGTAATTGCCGGTAATATATTGCGATAACCAGTAAGTTAGATCGGTTATGAGCAAAAGAAAGGGGGAAATCCGGATGGAAGGGAATCAAAAACTAAACGAGGTGTTTAATGAATACTTACGGACCGCGACTTTTCCGGTTGCTATTAAAGTATCCGGGGAAGAGGAGTTACCGCCCCGCGTGAGGGCGGCCAGCGCCCTTTATGGTTACCCAATTAATATTTGTCAGGGGATAACGATTGCCCGGCGCTTTGGTCGGACGATTGGTTTTCAGGAAAAAGACCATGCCTGCGGATTGTCCATTTTGATTTTTGGTTTTAAAGAGGACCCGGATTTTGCGCTCCAAGGTCATACGATTTATCCGCTGTACGCAAAAACGCCGGAAGCCGGAGCGCGAACCCAGGCCGCTACCGCTAAAATGGAAATCGGGGCTATTAAGAGTATGGTCGTAGCACCTTTGCACCGCGCGGATTTTGCGCCGGATCTGGTGTTGATTTACGGTAATGGGGCTCAGATCGTACGGTTAATTCAAGCTGCTAACTACCATGAAGGAGGAGCGATTGAATCTCAATTTATGGGTCGATGCTCCTGTGCAGTTTATATAGTTAAGACCCTGCAGACGCAGAAATGCAATGTAGTTATCCCGGGAGGCGGGGAAAGGGTTTTTGCCCTAACCGCGGATGATGAAATTGCCTTTGCTATACCGGCCAGTCAGCTGCAAAACGTCACTGAGGGCTTAATTGGAACCCATAAGAGTGGAGTAGCACGTATTCCTACCCCATTTTTCGGGGCCAGTGCCCGGCCAGTATTTCCTCCTTCCTATGAGGAGTTAGACCAGTACTGCGGTTTAAAGTAAATATAAATGAATACTTGGATCAGGGGGCATTCTTGCTTATTGCCCCCTGGTTTAGGGATTGGGGGGAAGAAATTTGCCCAATATTGTAGCTTGTTTTAAATGGGTCATTGATGAAGCGGATCTAAAAGTGGCCGCCCATTCCCGCGAGTTGATCCTGGATCGAGTAAGTTATAAAATTAGTGATTACGACCGTAATGCCCTGGAAGAAGCTGTACGCCTGCGGGAACAGTATGGTGGCCAGGTCACCACGGTTACCGTAGGGCCGCCGGGGGCCCGGCAGAGTTTAAAAGATGCCCTTTCCCGGGGGCCAGACCAGGGTTGCCTGATTGCCGATACGGCTTTTGTAGATTTGGAGCCGTCGCAGACCGCAGCGATCTTAGCTGCTGCGCTTCGTTCTCGTCTGGAGTATGACTTGATCATTTGCGGGGAAGGATCGAGTGATCTTTATGCTCAGCAGGTAGGGCCACGTCTAGCGGAGAACCTGGGTTTGCCGGTAATTACCTATGTAAATAAAATAATCCTGGAAGAGAATCTGTTGATCGCTGAACGCCGGCTGGAGGATGGGATCGAAGTGGTAAGTGTACCCCTGCCGGCTCTGGTTACGGTGTTGCCGGAAATCAATAGCCCACGGATTCCGGGGCTAAAGCAGGTCTTAGCTGCAGCGAAAAAACCGGTCATCAATTTAAACCAAAAGGATTTGGGAGAAGATTTTTCTCCCTTATTGCAGACCCTTAGCATTCAAGCCGCGCCTTCTGAACGCCGGCGTTTACGGTTTGGGGCTGAGGGAGCTGATTTAAAAAAAGTCGTTGACGCCTTAATCCGTGAAGGCGTAGTAAGCTAAAAGGGGGGAGATTATGCCGGGAGTTTGGGTATGGGCAGAAACTCATGAACTTACCTTAGAGTTGTTAAATCCGGGTCAGCAGTTAGCGGCAGAAATGGGGGCCCAACTGACAGCGGTGGTGCAGGAAGAACCGCGGCCAGCGAGCGATTATTTCGCTTATGGGGCCGATGAAGTGTTCGTGCTTCCGACCTTGCCAGCAGATCAACCCCTAGAAGGATACGTATCTACACTGGCAGAAGTTGCCCGCCAGGAGGAACCGGAGGTTATTTTGATCGGGGGGACGTTGCGAGGCAAAGACCTCGCCGCACGCTTAGCAGCCCGGTTGAATACTGGATTGGTTAGCGGCTGTACCGCTCTGCATTTGGATCAGGCTGACAACCGGCTAGTTATGGAACGATTGATTTATGGGGGGTTGGCCCTACAGACGGTAGTGTGTACGACACGGCCGCATTTAGCTACGATCCCTGCGCGCACCTTTGCGCCGGCTGAACGGCAGGAGGGGAAAAAAGGAACAATCCGAGAACTTCCTGTTCCGGCTCCTTCTTTAGTCCAGGTACGGGAACGTCGGCCTAAAGAGCGGACTGCGGTAGATTTAAGCGAAGCGAAAGTAATCGTTTGCGCTGGTCGGGGGATAGAAAAAGTAGAAGATCTGGCTCTGGCCCGAGAACTGGCAGCGGTGTTAGGAGGCGAATTGGCCTGCACTCGGCCT
>JAAYQE010000012.1 GCA_012519455.1 Syntrophomonadaceae bacterium | reverse complement strand
GGTGGCATATGCGGTATTATTTTGCCTAGTTTATGGTGCGGCCCTGATTAATGAAGTGCCGTTGGGTATAGTTAACCTGGACGGTTCTACCCTTAGTAGGGAGGTAGCAACCGCTTTTTCTAACACCCATCACTTTCAAGTAATAGAGGAGATTGAAAGTTTCCAGCAGCTTGAAGAAGGTATGCGAAACGGGACCGTAAGGGCCGGGGTGGTCATCCCGGAAGAATTTTCGCAGCGGGTCGTTGAACACCGGTTAACTGAGGTTAAAGTGGTTTATGATGCCTCTAATTTGCTCTGGGGATATAATACCCGTAAATACGCGCTAGAAGTTATTAATCAATTCAGTGTCCATTATGCAGCGGGCTATCTAGCCGGCTTAGGCTATACCCAAGCAGAAATCGCAAAGATCTTAGATAGTATCGCTTGTACTTCGGAAATTTGGTATAACCCTACTTTCAATTATAACAATTTTTTATTTATGGGAATAATTATCATTATTATCCACCAATTAGGCTTGCTTAGCAGTGCTTTAACTATAACCCGGGAAAAGGAGCGTAATTGCTGGTTACAATATCTATGTTCTCCAATTTCCCGGACCAAGATTTTTTTAGGTAAATCTCTGCTTTACTTTATCGTTAATTTTTTTAATTACAGCTTATTGCTCTGGTTAACGGCGGAATTTTTACAACTTAAAATAGAAGGCTCCATCGCCCTCTTGATCTGCCTGGGATTATTAATTTCTTTGATTATTACCGGACTAGGTTTTTGCGTTTCCGTTCTGGCCCCCAATTCTTTGCAGGCTACGCGCTATTTGATGTTACTATCGGTTCCTTTGTTTATGCTTTCTGGTTTTACCTGGCCTAAAAGCCATATGCCGGCTTTACTTAATGGATTAGCGGATCTGATCCCCTTTACCTGGATGGTAAATAGCTTTCGGCAGTTGAATTTAAAAAATCTGGGATGGGTTGACCTAGGCCCAGCTCTGTTGGTATTGGGCGTGATGGCTGTGGGATCGATAGGCGCAGGCTGGTGGTTGGCTAAACAGCCTTATCGTCGGAAACCTTATCCCATACCCACTAAGTCGAAGTGGTGAAGGTCTATTTTACCCTACGGCTTGTTTGTTGGGGTATAGGGAGAAATATGGGTTTTGAAGACCCGTTTTAGTTGACAGTCACCTTATGCTTTGCTAGGATAAAGGAGTAAAAGGTGACAAATGCCTGTTGGTAATCGCACCACTTTAGTAGTTGGTAGGGAGGATAGGGGTCAATAAGCGGCCCGCCTATGTTTCCCGGCCAGTCAGGCGAAAGTGTACCTAGGGTTCCACCCTTTTAAGGGGCTCGGTCCAAGTGGTACAGACGGGGGTTATCCCGTTACACCGTAGGGATAAAAACCCAGACGGGTAGGTTTCCCTGTTGAGCGGCGAAATCTACCTTCTGGGTTATTTGATTTTTGGTATAAATTAGGGGATTGTGTTTATAATAAAGTTTTCATGTGATTTAGGTAGTTTTAAGTAAATTTAGGAAGGCGGATATATGGTGTCTAAAGTGTTGGTTGGCATCGTAATTGGTAGTGACTCTGATTTACCGGTGCTTCAAGAAGCGGTAAAGACTTTGCATCAACTGGGAATCCCCCACGAGATTACGATTGCTTCGGCCCACCGCACCCCAAATCAGGCCGAGGCTTACGTGGAGACGGCTGAATCGCGTGGACTGGGGGTTATTATTGCAGCAGCCGGTGGAGCAGCTCATCTAGCCGGGGTACTAGCTGCCCGGACTACCCTGCCAGTCATTGGGGTGCCGATGAAGACTAGTGCCTTGGGAGGGTTAGATTCCTTATTTTCTATTGTGCAGATGCCGGCTGGCGTTCCTGTGGCTACTGTGAGTATCAATGGAGCGCGTAACGCGGCGATCTTAGCGGCCCAGATTTTAGGAATAAAATACCCGGAGATTCGCCAACAGATAAAAAAGCTAAAACAAGAGATGGAGCGCGAAGTCCAAGCGAAGGCTCAAAAATTGGCTCAACTTGGGGTCGATGCCTATTTAAAAGGAATGGGAACCTAAGTAGGGGCGAGATTAATGAAAACGGAACGAATTAATTGTTTTAAATGCAAATTCTTTTATACTACTTGGGATAAAAATTTTCCTCGGGGCTGCCGAGCCCTAGGCTTTAAAACCAGAGAATTACCTTCACTGACCGTTTACCGGGCATCAGGAATACCTTGTTTAAAGTATGAAAAGAAAGCAATACCCGGAAAAGATCGGCACAGTTAGAATAAATGAGTTTTAAAGCAGATTTAGGAAGTGAGATTGTAGAAACCGTAATCAGAACATGGTTGTCTGCTCTTTGAATTTATCGGTATTGGTGCGAAAGGAGGGGCCGTTTTGGAACGCGAAGCAGCTAATTTTCAAGAAATCAGCGGTTACGATTTAAGTCATATACCAGAGCCTGCGGATTATAACCAGGTACTTTTAAAGCTTTTAAGTTCACCTAACATTAGCAGTAAGCAATGGACTTACCAGCAGCAGTATAACGATTCTATGGCGGGACCTAATACCGCAGCCGTACCGGGAGCGCCGGTACTCCGTTTAAAAGAGATTAGCCCACGGGGTTTAGTTTTAACCACCTGCTCTAACCGTCGATATTGTGATCTCGAACCTTATCAGGGCGGGGCCCTAGCAATAGCCGAAGCAGCCCGTGAATTGGTTTGTACCGGAGCCGAACCTTTAGGGACTCAATGTGTACATCTTGGTAATCCAGGAAATTCGGAAATTTTTTGGCAGATACAGCAGATTATTCAAGGGATGGGTGTGGCCTCTCGAGGACTTGGGATTCCAACGATTGGTGCCCAGGTCCGCCTTTACCATGAAACCCGGGATCATTCGACCCCGATCGTCGGTATGGTCGGATTACTGGATAACGTGGAGAGGCATTGTAGTCGTAGTTTTAAAGCTGAGGGGGATATAGTACTTTTATTGGGTCCTCTATCCGATGAAATTGGAGGAAGTGAATATCTGAGTGTGGTACATGGACTAGAAGCCGGGCCGGTGCCCCGTTTAGATCTGGGCCTGGAACGAAAAGTACAACAGGTATGTCAAGCATTGATTCAACAAGGGCTGGTTCAGTCTGCGTACAATTGTTCCGAAGGGGGACTAGCCGTAGCTTTGGGCGAATGTTGTATTAGTGGAAAGATTGGGGTAGAAATCGGGATTGATCCGAGGCAAATGCTTTTACAAAATGGTACGACTTTTCAGAACCAAAGTACGCCACGAGAACCGTTTTCGCAAGAAATAGAATTAGATAAAGAGGCCTGGCAACGTTTGGCGTCACCCCTTGAATCGTCTCCGTGTCCATGTGACCGGGGAGACGTAATGTTTTTTGGGGAAGGCCCTTCCCGGATTGTACTTTCCATAAAGCCCGAAAGGATAGAAATCGTGCAGAAGATAGCCCAAAAAGAACGAATACCCCTATGGATTATAGGTGTGGTAGGGGGAGAACGCTTAAAAATATGGGGGCCGAACACCAACCCCATTGATTTATCGGTAGCAGAAATAACCCGAGTTTGGGAGGAGGAAATTCCCAGGTGCTTAAGTCAAAAATAAAACGTAATTATCAGAGACTGGAATGGGAGGAAAGCCAATATCGGGAACGTCCGGATAAGATGGAAGAGGCCTGTGGTTTGTTTGGTATTTTTTTGCCGCGTACCGGCCAGTTACCGGATTTAGCCGATTTAACCAGAGAAGTTGTTGGGGAAGAAATAGAGGCACCGGGGGACACCGTGTCCCTAGCCAACGGTGGTAATAATCAGGCTGCACAACTAACCCACTACGGACTATTAGCCTTACAGCACCGGGGGCAGGAAAGTGCTGGAATCGCAGTTACCAATGGTGAACAAATTCAAGTCTATAAAGATATGGGCTTAGTTACCGAAGTATTTGATGAACTGGTTTTATCCCGGTTGTGTGGTTTTGCGGCAATCGGACATGTCCGCTATCCTACAACTGGTTCTAGTGAAGTAATCAATGCGCAGCCGTTGGTATTTCGCTATTTTCGTGGTTCCGTAGCGGTGGCTCACAATGGAAATCTGACGAATGCACAGGATCTGCAGCAAATGCTAACCGCCCAGGGATCGGTATTTCAATCCACGACTGATAGCGAGGTCATTGCTAATCTGATTGCCCGGTATTCGCAGAATAACCTAGAAGAAGCCCTAATGAAATGCATGATTGATATTAAGGGGGCTTATTCTTTGTTGGTACTGGGGGAAGATAAATTAATCGGGGTGCGTGATCCTTACGGCGTACGGCCTTTATGTGTGGGTAAGCTGGGAGATGGTTATGTCCTGGCTTCTGAGAGCTGTGCCTTGGATACCGTAGGGGCTGAGTTTATTCGCGACCTGGATCCCGGGGAAATTTTAGTGATTGATGAAAACGGGATGACCTCTCGGCGTCTGCTGCCGAATGAAATAAGGGCGACTTGTATTTTTGAGTTTGTTTACTTTGCCCGGCCGGACAGCAACTTGGATGGTCTTAACGTAGGGTTGGCTAGACGAGAAATGGGACGGCAGTTAGCCCGAGAATGCCAGATTGATGCGGATTTAGTAATCAGTGTACCAGATTCCGGTACGCCAGCAGCCTTAGGTTACGCCGAGGAATCAGGCCTTCCTTTTGCAGAAGGTTTAATGAAAAATCGTTATATCGGCCGGACTTTTATTCGACCTGCGCAAGCGATGCGTAATCTGGCGGTAAGGTTGAAGTTAAATGCCGTTAAAGATATTGTTCGCGGAAAAAGGGTTATTATGGTAGATGATTCCATTGTACGGGGTACTACCAGCCGACAGATCGTACGTATGTTGCGGGAGGCCGGGGCTACCGAAGTACACATGGTTATTAGTTCACCACCCACCAGTTATTCTTGTTATTATGGAATAGATACTTCAGATCGTAAGGATTTAATCGCTGCTCGGATGGGAGTTGAACAGATTAGGGAATATATCGGGGCCGATACCCTGAACTACCTAAGTCTAGAAGGACTGCGGGCTTGTTTCCCAGGTCGCGAGTTAGATTTTTGTACTGCTTGCTTTAGTGGCGATTACCCGATTGAGTAGGAAAGATGGTGAGTCGTTTGAATCGAAACAAAGGAGTAACCTACCGTGAAGCCGGGGTAGATATTACAGCGGGTAATCAGGCCGTGGAATTGATTAAACAGCGCGTGAAAGCTACTTGGCGCCCGGAAGTGCTTACGGATATCGGGGGTTTTGGCGGACTTTTTGCCTTGCCAGCTGGGAGATATCGAGAACCGGTGCTGGTGTCCGGCACTGATGGTGTAGGGACCAAGCTGCGGGTAGCCTTGGGATTAGACCGTCATGATACAATCGGCATTGACGCAGTAGCGATGTGTGTAAACGATATTATTGTTCATGGCGCTGAACCCTTATTTTTTCTCGATTATCTAGCGGTGGGCCGGTTACAGCCAGAACGGGTGGCAGATATCGTAGCTGGGGTAGCCGAAGGTTGTCGGCAAGCGGGATGTGCCTTGATTGGAGGAGAAACCGCGGAGATGCCCGGTTTTTACGGGGAAAACGAATATGATATTGCTGGTTTTGTGGTCGGAGTGGTGGAACGTTCCCAGCTCCTTAACGGCTCTGGTATTCAAATAGGGGATTGTTTAATCGGACTGGCCTCCAGTGGGCTGCATAGTAACGGGTATTCACTGGCCCGTAAGGTTTTGTTAGAAATAGCGGGTTACGGATATAATGATTGGATACCGGAATTAGGGAAAACTTTAGGCGAGGAACTGCTTACCCCAACCCGAATTTATGCCCGGTTGGTGTCCGATTTATTACCCCGTTTTACCATTCGGGGTATGGCCCATATCACCGGCGGCGGACTGATCGAAAACGTACCGCGGATGTTACCGAGCGGTTGTCGAGCCCAGTTCTTTCTTGATTCCTGGCCGATACCACCGGTTATTACATTAATTCAGGAACGGGGTCCGGTGGCAGATACCGAAATGTATCGTACTTTTAATATGGGATTAGGGATGGTACTAGCCGTGCCCGATGAGGCAGCACCGGATATATTATCCTATCTGAAGGCGAAGGGGGAACCTGCTTATCAGGTAGGTGAAATCATCGCGGGTGATCCCGGGGTGGAACTGGTAAGGAGATAAAATATAAATGTTAGCTCTTGAGGAGGTTGAAGCGATGTCGAATGTATGTGCAGCTATGTCCCAGCAGAAGTCAAAGAATCGGTACAAGATTTTGGTCGAAGTAGTTGTCGATGCGGAAAGTATAGAAACAGCTCGGACCGAGGTAATGCAAAGGTTATCTTGGAGTGCAGCACCGGTCAATATTGTAGAGGTAAAAGAACAGGAGGTATTTAAGGATCTAATTGAAGAGCCCGAATGGGATGAAGAAGTTCAACCTGAATTCACGGTAGTAGTAGAATTTACGATTGAGGAAGCTAAACATCTTTATAACCTAATGCGACTGGTTTTCTCTAACCTGCAGCAAGATCCTGATTTCATGCCGCAGATGGCTGAAGCGCGTACGATTAGTAAAATGATAGATGCTTTGGAAGATTCTCTGGGAGATGTTTTGCATGTCATCTAAGCGTAAACCCCTGCAGTTAGCAGTACTGGCCTCCGGCCGGGGTTCTAACTTGCAGGCCATACTTGAGGCCATTCGAGAGGGAAAGCTATCCGCCCGGGTAGCGGTAGTCATCAGTGATAACCCGGAAGCCCTAGCTTTAGAACGGGCCCGGCAGCAGGGTCTGCCTGCGTTATTGGTTAAGCCGCAGGCGTATAGTTCTAAAGCAGCGTATGAGCAAAAACTAGTAGAAATATGCAAGAGCTACCAAGTAGAATTGATCGTTCTAGCCGGTTATATGCGCTTGTTAAGCAGTACGTTTTTAAAACATTTTTTGAATCGGGTGGTTAATATACACCCGGCTTTACTTCCGGCTTTTATCGGCCTGAATGCTCAGCACCAGGCCCTAGAGTATGGGGTGCGCTTTAGTGGGTGTACCGTACATTTTGTGGATAATGGAATGGATACCGGGCCTATTCTGCTCCAGGCAGTTGTTCCGGTTTGCCCGCATGATACAGAAGATACTTTGGCGGCCCGGATTTTAGTTCAAGAACACCGGATTTATCCACTGGCCCTGGAGTTGATTGCCCAGGGTCAGGTGCATCTGGAAGGTCGTCGAGTGTGGATTGAAGATTGGGAAAAAGGGAGTGTTAATTTATGGCCCGGCATCGTGCCTTAGTCAGTGTTTCGAATAAACAAGGCCTAGAAGAATTTGCGCGTGGTTTGGTCGCTCTAGATTGGGAAATTGTTTCTACCGGAGGAACGGCCCGTAGCTTAGAGGAAGCGGGTATCCCGGTAACGCCGGTTTTTGAAGTTACCGGATTCCCGGAAATTCTTGAAGGCCGGGTTAAAACTTTGCATCCGAAGATTCACGGAGGCATTCTAGCGCGTCGGGAAACGGCGCATTTAGAACAATTGAACGCACATCAGATCCTACCCATTGATCTGGTGGTAGTTAATTTATATCCCTTTCAGGAAACTATAGCCCGTAGCGGGGTGACCCGGGAAGAGGCAATCGAAAACATTGATATTGGCGGTCCTTCCATGGTACGTGGAGCAGCCAAGAATTTCCAATATGTAACTGTGGTCGTTAATCCCAACCGGTATGGGGCCGTACTGGACAGCCTACGTTTAAGGGGGGAAGTTCCTTTAACCTTACGTATGGAATTGGCGGCTGAGGCTTTTGCCCATACGGCGGAATATGATCAATATATCACGACATATCTACAAGAACAATTGGCCATAGAAGCAGGCCTTGAGCAGCAAGGGGATAAGGATCTAGCGGCGAAAGGGGCTGCCTTGGCAGATTCGAGCTTTCCCGAGCAGTTTGTGCTGGCGGGTGAAAAAGTACAAGATTTACGTTACGGAGAAAATCCCCACCAGCGGGCTGCTTTTTATCGTACTTTGGGATTTACCGGCGGCCTAGGACAGGCCCGGCAGCTACATGGTAAGGAACTTTCTTTTAATAACTTGGTGGATTTACAGGCTGCCTGGGGATTAGTTAAAGAATTTAATCAGCCGGCCGCGGTTATCGTAAAGCATACGAATCCTTGTGGGACGGCGGAGCGCGAAACCCTGCTGGAAGCGTATCAAAAAGCCCTGGAAGCGGACCCCGTTTCGGCCTTTGGGGGAATTGTGGCTTTAAATCGTCCGGTAGATGAGGCTACCGCCAGTGCCCTGAGCGAGATTTTCTTAGAAGTAATCGTAGCGCCGTATTTTGAGCCGGAGGCTTTATCGGTTCTCCAAACCAAGAAAAATGTCCGTTTAATTGCCGTAGATCCATCAACCCAACCGGTATCTCTAGAAATTAAAACCGTAGAAGGGGGATTCCTGGTGCAAGAAGTAGACCAGGTTACCCTTAAGCCAGAGGAATTACAGGTAGTTACTAAACGGGAACCTACGCCTGAGGAATGGGAAGAACTAAAGTTTGCCTGGAAGGTAGTAAAACATATCAAATCTAACGCTATTGTCGTTACCCGTGATAAACAGACCTTGGGGGTAGGGGCGGGTCAAATGAACCGAGTCGGCTCGGCCCGCATCGCACTGGAGCAGGCCGGAGAAAAGGCACGGGGGTCCGTAATGGGATCAGATGCCTTTTTCCCCTTTCGGGATACCGTAGATGAGGCTGCCCGCGCTGGGGTCACGGCTATTATTCAGCCCGGGGGTTCGGTCCGGGATGAGGAAAGTATCCAGGCAGCCAATGCCTATGGGATCACCATGGTATTTACGGGAATCAGGCATTTCAAGCATTAAGGATAATCAACCAAAAGGGCGTAAAGAAGGTGATATCTTGAAGAAAGAAGGATTGAAGGTCCTGGTCGTCGGTGGAGGTGGCCGCGAACATACTCTGATCTGGAAGTTGAAGCAGAGTCCCCGAGTCGCGAAAATTTATGCTGCCCCGGGGAATGCGGGTATGGCTAGCCAGGCTGAGGTTGTAAATATAAAAGCTGAAGATATTCAGGGTTTATTACAACTGGCCCAAAAGGAAAAGATCGACTTGACCATTGTAGGCCCGGAGGCACCTCTAGTCGCCGGGATTGTTGATCAGTTTGAAGCGCACGGTTTAAAAATTTTTGGGCCTCGCCAAAACGCAGCCATGATTGAAGGTAGCAAAATTTTAGCTAAGGAGATTATGCAAAAGTACCATATTCCGACGGCGCGTTATGCTTCCTTTTCAGATTATACGGCGGCCGCAGCTTATATTCAGGAAATTGGGGCCCCTTGTGTGGTCAAGGCCGATGGTTTAGCAGCGGGTAAAGGGGTTACCGTAGCTTTCGATATAGAGTCCGCTTTGCAGGCTTTGCATCAGATAATGGAGGAGCGCGTTTTTGGAGAGGCCGGCCAGGCGGTGGTTATTGAAGAATACCTGGAAGGGGAAGAAGTCAGCATTTTAGCCTTTACGGATGGAACCACCGTGGTACCCATGGTATCAGCGCAGGATCACAAACGGATTTTTGATGGGGACCAGGGTCCCAACACCGGAGGGATGGGTGCTTATTCTCCGGCTCCCGTTTATACGGAGGCGGTACACCAGGTAGCGGTAGAACAAATTCTTAAACCGGTGGTAGCTGCTTTACGGGCTGAGGGGCGGGATTATAAAGGCGTACTCTACGCTGGGCTAATGGTCACTCAGACCGGGGCTCGGGTGTTGGAATTTAACGCACGCTTTGGTGATCCGGAAACCCAGGCAATTTTGCCTCGTTTGAAAACTGATCTGGTAGATATAATAGAAGCGATTCTTTCTGGGTGTTTGGAGAAGCAGGCGATTGAATGGCTGCCCGATACGGCAGTATGTGTAGTTTTAGCCTCTGAGGGTTATCCAGGAAACTATCCTCGAGGGCGGGTGATCCAGGGGCTAGAGGCAGCAGCCCAGGAGGCTTTAATCTTTCACGGTGGTACAGCGTTAAGTGACGGGCAAATAGTGACCAACGGGGGACGGGTCTTAGGAGTAACGGCGTTAGGTTCTGATTTGCATTCGGCGATAGATAAGGTTTACCAAGCCGTACAAAAAATAAGCTTTACCGGCAGTCACTACCGTCGAGATATCGGTTATAGGGCCTTGAAAATTAAAGAAGCAAGCAAATGATTAGGTTTGGACTGATAAAAACATGCAGTGATAAAGGGAACCAGGGAGGGAAAGCACCAATGGACCACAAACCAAAAAGTTTTCCATTAGTTAATTTGGAAACTATACGTAACAGCCCTCACATTCGAAAGTATCTGGGAATTGGAGATCAATATCTAGAAGTAATCGGTACGATTCAGCATGATGAACCCCATGCTAACCTGGTAGCCCATGGTACTCGGGAAATATTATTAAAGCTAGGCTACTCCCAGCGAGAAGCAGAGTTGGGTGCTATTGCCGGCTATTTACACGATATTGGTAACATCATGAACCGTTACAATCATGGTTTAACCGGAGCCATTCTTTCGTTTAATCTCCTGAGGGAGTTAAGCATGGATGCCGAGGAAATGGCGATTGTTATGTCGGCTATCGGTAATCATGAAGAAAATACGGGGGGTAATCCGGTAAACAATGTTACCGCCGCGTTAATTCTAGCGGATAAATCCAACGTACACCGTAGCCGGGTACGTAAAGCGGATCCGGCCAGCTTTACACCGCGGGATCGGGTAAATTTTGCAGTGGAGAGCTCTTGTCTGGAGGTATTTCCTGAGGAACAGTTAATTACCATGAAGCTTAAAATCGATACTAATATTTGTTCGGTAATGGAGTATTTCGAAATATTTTTAACCAAAATGATTTTATGCCGACGCGCTGCTGGGGCTTTAGGCTGTCAATTTGAATTGCTCATCAACGACGTTAAACTTTTGTAAGGCTTAGGCCATTATGATTTGGTGATTTGATTTAAACCCGGGGGGATAGAGCTATGGAAGTTGGATCGAAACTACGGGATCCACTGATAGATCGGCTTTTTGAGGATATCTTACTCCTGGAAAGTAAAGAAGAATGCTATCGTTTTTTTGCTGATCTTTGTACGGTAGGAGAAATCAAAGCTTTGGCACAGCGACTAGAAGTAGCCCGGATGTTGTACGATAATAAAACCTACGCGGCTATTGGAGAACGAACGGGAGCTAGTACTGCTACCATCAGCCGCGTAAAACGCTTTTTGGAGTATGGAGCTGGAGGTTATTCGTTAATTTTAACTAGAGAGCAGACACGTAAAAAAAAGACAACGGATGCTGTTGAAGGTAAGAGAACTAGGGAAGAGAATGCTGGAGGAGATTAGCATGGCCTTAAATAAACCGCCGGGTACCTGGCCGATTCCAGCCGGTACCCGGGATTTACTACCCGGTGAGGCGCGGAGAAGAAGAGAATTGGAAGCTGATTTAGCCAAAACATTTCAACGCTGGAATTACCAAGAAGTAGTTACACCAACCCTGGAATATTACGAAACGTTAGCGGTTGATTTAGGAGAAGAGGTAGAAAGCGAGCTTTACCGCTTGCTGGATCGTGATGGGCGTTTGCTAGTATTAAGGCCGGATATGACTACCCCTATAGCCCGTATGGTTGCTACTCGGTTGCGTCATTATCCGCTTCCGTTGCGCCTTTTTTATTTGGCCAATGTTTTTCGTTACGAAAGTCCTCAGACTGGACGTTTACGAGAATTCGGCCAGGCCGGGGTAGAGCTTATTGGCAAAGCCGGAGCGGAAGCCGACGCGGAAATAATTGCTCTGACTGTGGAAACTTTACGGGTAGCCGGGTTACGTGATTTTCAGCTTTGTCTGGGAGAAATCCAATTAATAAATGGTGTTCTGGAGGATTTAGCTCTGCCCGAAGCCGTAGTTCCCTCCTTAAAGCAGGCGCTTACCCGTAAAGACTTAGTCGGATTGGAAGAACTGCTCCTACAAAATCAGGTACCGGCAGCTAAACGCGAGATGGTTATGGGTATTTTTCGTTTGCAAGGAGGACCGAGTGTGCTCAATGAGGCCCGTCAGTTAACGGCCAATAAGCGAGCTGGTGCGGCCTTAGATTATTTGCAGCAAGTTTGGAATTGTTTGGTGGATTTAAACGTTGAATTATCGGTGCACCTGGATTTAGGATTAGTTCGTGGCTTTGAATACTATACCGGGATTGTTTTTGAAGGGTATAGTGCAAACCTCGGATACCCGCTATGTGGGGGAGGTCGTTATGATAACCTTTTAGGTCACTATGATTATCCTTGTCCAGCTACCGGTTTTGCCGTAGGCCTAGAAAGACTAATTTTAGCGTTGGATGGGCAGATGCGGGAGTAGTAAGGAACGCGGCCCAGGGAAAAGCAAAAGAGTTCCACGGGTAACCCGGTAGATATAGAAGTAAAATCTTTTCGTTGACACCATTTCTTACCCTATGCTACAATTTAGCACAGCATTACTTTAACGCATTAAAGGAGGGAGTCCGGTGGAACCTAAAAGGCTTACGATTGCTCTTCCTAAAGGAAAACTTTTTACCCCCTGTATTCGGCTTTTACGCCGGGTCGGTCTACCCTGGGAGGGACTTTTAGAAGACACCCGACAATTGGTCTTTGATTATGAAACGATAGAACCCTCGGGCCATGTAACCCGTTACATAGTATGTCGACCTACAGATATTCCGACGTTTGTTGAATACGGGGCGGCTGATTTAGGGATTGTGGGTAAGGATACCATTGTCGAAGATAATAAAAATGTTTTTGAACTGGTCGATTTAAAGTTTGGTTATTGTCGCTTTGTGGTGGCTGTACCCGAAAGTATGGTGGAAAGTGGTAACCTGCCTAATTTTAGTCAGGCTCGGGTGGCTACCAAGTTTCCCCGGGTAGCGGAAGCTTTTTTTCGGGAGAAGGGAATTCAGGTTGAAATAGTTAAACTTCACGGTAATATTGAGTTAGCTCCTCGAGTCGGTTTGTCCGATGTGATTGTGGATATTGTATCGACCGGTCGTACTCTAAAAGATAACCAATTGGTAGCCGTAGAGGAGATTTTTCCTGCTACTGCTAGATTAATTGCTAATCGGGCTAGTTTTCGAATTAAAGCGGAGATCATTCAACCCCTACAAGAAAAGATGAGAGAAGTAGCTGAAAAGGAGGATCTCGAGGCAGATGAAGATATTAACCAGTCGTGATCCGCAAGTAAGCCAAATTTTACGAAAGACCATAGCTAATGCCGCTGAGATCGAGGCGCGAGTGCGAGAGATTGTTGAGGACGTGGCGTGCCGGGGTGATGCAGCGGTATTTGAATATACCCAGCGGTTTGACCAAGCGGAGCTTAAGGCGGATAATTTTCGGGTATCTACAGCGGAAATAGAGCAGGCTCTAGCTTTCGTAGATAATGATTTTAAACAGGCTTTACAAGAAGCGGTGGATAATATTCGGGCTTTTCACGCCCGGCAGCTTCGTTCTTCCTGGATGGAACCAGATTCTGAAGGAAATATCCTGGGACAAATCACGCGTCCTTTGCATCGCGTTGGGATCTATGTACCCGGAGGAACGGCTGCATACCCCTCTTCAGTTTTAATGAATGCTTTACCGGCTCAAGTAGCCGGCGTTTCCCAAATAGCCATGGTTAGTCCCCCAGCTGCGGATGGTTCAATGAATCCTTATACGCTGGCCGCGGCTTCTGCCTGTGGTGTAACCGAGATTTATAAAGTGGGGGGAGCTCAGGCGATTGCAGCTTTGGCCCATGGTACCCAATCTGTACCACGGGTAGATAAGATTACCGGTCCAGGAAATATTTATGTTACGATGGCTAAGAAGCTGGTTTACGGTACCGTAGACATCGATATGCTAGCCGGGCCTAGTGAGGTTTTAATCGTAGCTGATCACACGGCTAATCCTCGTTATGCTGCGGCAGATCTTCTCTCTCAGGCTGAACACGACCCTTTAGCTTCCGCTATTCTGGTCACGCCGTCCGTTGATTTAGCGCGGGTCGTGCAGCGAGAATTGGAATTACAGTTGGCGACGCTGAGTCGAAAGGAAATTGCCCAGCAGTCTCTGGCAGACTATGGGGCGATTATTCTGACTTCAGATCTAGGTGAAGCGATGGAAATCGCCAATCAGTTTGCTCCGGAGCATCTGGAATTGTTGCTAGAAAATCCTTTTGTCTGGTTGGGCCAGGTGAAAAATGCAGGTGCGGTATTTATGGGGTCTTATTCTCCGGAGCCGATCGGGGACTATTTTGCCGGTCCTAACCATATCTTGCCCACCGGTGGGACGGCTCGGTTTTATTCCCCGGTTACCGTAGATACTTTTACAAAAAAGACTAGTGTAATCGCCTATTCGAAGGGCGGTTTTGAGACCGCGGCTCCTCGGGTAATTAAACTGGCCACAGTGGAGGGCTTAGATGCGCATGCAAATTCAATTAAAGTTAGACTTGAACCCTGAGGCTTAGGGTTGTACTCTATAGAAAAGATAAAATACGAAAAGTAAAGGTACGGAGGTAAAACAGTGCCGGAACGGATAGGTGAGGTTAGCCGTATAACCGGAGAAACGCAGGTCAAGGTACAACTGAAAATATTAGGTACCGGGAAGTTCCAGGGGGTAACCGGGGTGCCTTTTTTCGACCACATGTTAAATCTTTGGACGCGGCATGGCCTGTTTGATCTAGCGGTAACTGCGCAGGGAGATCTGGAAGTGGATGCCCATCATACAGTAGAGGATATCGGAATAACCTTAGGCCAAGCCCTGGATCAGGCGTTGGGGGAGAGGCGGGCGATAAATCGTTACGGCACTGCCTTGATTCCGATGGATGAAGCGCTGATGCAGGTAGCGGTAGATATTAGTGGGCGACCATTTCTCGCGTATTGCGTGGAGCTACCGGCCCATCGCGTAGGTGATTTTGATACCGAACTAGTTGAGGAGTTTTTACGGGCTCTGTCCCTGCATGCAGGGTTAACCCTGCATGTACGGATGCTAAGCGGGAAGAATACCCACCACATTATTGAGGCTCTTTTTAAAGCTCTAGGACGGGCTTTACGGGAAGCCTGTCAACTGGACCCAAGGACCGAAGGGATTCCTTCGACCAAAGGGACATTAGTTTAGGGGTCCTTTTAACCCGGGATTCTGGTAATATTGGAATATAGGGAGATGGTATGCAATGCTGGTAATACCGGCCATTGATTTACGGGAGGGTCGTTGTGTCCGGCTAATTCAAGGCCGATTAGATAAGGAAATTGTGTTTTCGGATAATCCAGTGGAAGTAGCTATTAAATGGGAAAAGATGGGAGCCCGTTGGTTGCACGTAGTTGATTTAGACGGTGCCTTTGCCGGTAGCTTGCGTAATTTAGAATCAATTAAAGGGATTCTTAGTAAGGTTAATATACCGGTGCAGGTCGGTGGTGGGATTCGCACCATGGAAACAGTCCGGCAATTACTGGGCATGGGGGTTAATCGCGTAATTTTGGGAACTACTGCGGTGGCTCAACCAGATATCGTACGTCAGGCTGTAGCCGAATTTGGCGAACGTATTATGGTCGGAATTGACGGGCGAGATGGTAAAGTAGTTATTGAAGGATGGGATAAGACCGCGGAAAAAGGAATTCTAGAGCTTGGGCGTGAAGTGGAAGCTTTGGGTATTCAGCGCATTGTCTTAACCGATATTCGCCGGGATGGAATGCTAAAAGGGCCTAATGTGGAAGGGACGCGGGAAATGGGTTTAGCCTGTAATTTAAAAATTATAGCCTCGGGCGGTATTTCTTCGCTGGAGGATATTCGCAGTTTAAAAGCCCTTGAACCTTATGGTGTAGAAGGGGTAATTATTGGACGGGCCTTGTATTCCGGAGTTGTCGTTCTGGAAGAGGCACTGGCGATTGCGCGGGCGGAAGGGCCGATTATTTAAAGGACCTACCTACTGACTGAGAAGGTAAAATGCTTTTCTAGGGCTAATACAGCTTCCCCGGAGGAGCGGGACATCATGGGATAGGTGGTGCGCCGCACCTCCGAGGTAGTTTTTTATTTTTAATAGAAAGCGGTGACGATAAGCTTTTGAAAGACCTTAATTTTCTAGAAGCGATGAAATTTGACCGGGAGGGCTTGATTCCGGCCATTATTCAGGATGTTAATACCAAAGCCGTTTTAATGATGGCCTATATGAATAAAGAAGCGCTGAAGCGTACCTGGGAAACCGGAGAAACCTGGTTTTACAGTCGCAGCCGACAGGAGTTATGGCATAAAGGCGAAACTTCGGGACATACCCAGAGGGTACGGGAAATTTCTTTTGATTGTGACCGGGATACAATTTTGGTAAAGGTGGAACCGGTAGGGCCTGCTTGTCACGAAGGTTATATATCTTGTTTTTTCCGAGAAATAAATTCGCAGGGCGAGATGCGAACGATAGCGCAGAAGGTTTTTGATCCTGATCAGGTTTATAGGGAAGAGATTGGTGCGAAACTCCCTGAGCAGGAAGCGGAAGTTTTGACCAAGGAAAAGCAGCTAAAAGATACCAGGGAGCTATCCGTACTTACGGAATTATATCAGGTGATTAAAGAGCGACAAGTATCACGTCCAGAGGGCTCTTATACTGCCTATCTTTTTAATCAGGGTATTGATAAAATTTGTAAGAAGGTAGGCGAAGAAGCAGCAGAGGTAATAATTGGAGCTAAAAATCGAAATTCCGAGGAACTGATCTACGAAAGTGCGGATCTCCTTTATCACCTCCTGGTACTACTGGCCGAAGCCGGAGTAACCCCGGAAGAAGTAATGCAAGAACTAGCGAAGAGGCGATAACTAGACCAGTACGAGAGGAAGGGTTTTTTTGGCGATTAGCAAGGATGATATTTTTAAACAAGTTGAAGAGCAAAATGTTCGTTTTATTTATTTGCAAATTATCGATATTACTGGTGGCCTTAAAAGTGTTACCATTCCGGTTTCGCAATTAGAAAAGGCTTTAAATGGAGAATTAATGTTTGACGGATCTTCCATTGAAGGTTTTGTCCGCATCGAAGAATCAGATATGTATCTAAAGCCGGATTTGGATACCTTTGTCGTTTTACCCTGGCGTCCCCGAAACGAAGCTGAAGCCCGTTTAATTTGTGATGTATATAATCCAGATGGGACACCGTTTGCCGGTTGTCCCCGTTGTAATTTAAAGCGGGTGGTTCGGGAGGCCGCGGAGATGGGTTTTCAAATGCAGGTAGGTCCAGAAGCCGAGTTTTTTCTTTTTCACACGGACCGGGAAGGTAAGCCGACTACCATCACCCACGATCAGGCTGGTTACTTTGATCTAGCCCCGGTAGATCTGGGGGAGAATGCCCGTCGGGATATGGTACTGGCTTTAGAGGAAATGGGGTTCGAGGTAGAAGCTTCACACCACGAGGTAGCCCCTGGGCAGCATGAGATTGATTTTAAATATGGTTGTGCTTTAGCTACCGCCGATAAAATTGCTACCTTAAAACATACGGTACGGGTAATTGCCCAACAGCACGGTCTGCATGCGAGTTTTATGCCCAAACCCGTATACGGTGTAAACGGATCTGGTATGCATTGTCATCAGTCTTTATTTCAAGGCCAAGAAAACGCCTTTTATGATCCCAGCACCCCTAACCAATTAAGCGTAACAGCCTTGCATTATGTCGGGGGTATTTTAAAACACGCGCGGGCCTTTGCTGCGATTACTAATCCTACAGTGAACTCTTACAAGCGCTTACTACCCGGTTACGAAGCCCCGGTTTACGTAGCTTGGTCGGAAAAAAATCGCAGCCCGCTAGTAAGGATTCCGGCTAAACGGGGTATAAGTACCCGAATTGAGGTGCGTAACCCAGATCCCTCTTGTAATTCTTACCTGGCCCTGGCCGTGATGTTAAAGGCTGGTCTGGATGGGATTAAACATAAAATGGTTCCACCCGCGCCCGTAGATGATAACCTGTACGAAATGGATGCGCAGGAAAGGGAAAGGCGAGGGATTCCCTCTCTTCCCTGTGATCTACGTGAGGCCCTGGAGGAATTAAAGAAAGATCAGGTTATTCAGGAGGCCCTAGGAGAACATATTCTAGATCGTTTTTTGGAGGCTAAAACCAAGGAATGGGATCTATATCGTACCCAGGTCCATCCTTGGGAAATCGAAAGGTACCTAGCTACTTATTAATTTTACGTTTTATAATTTATTAAAGAGCAATAGTCGATTCACTGACTACTTGCCGCCCACAAAAAATAAAAGCCTTCTAAGTACCGTTAAACGGAACATAGAAGGCTTTTGGTTTAGATTTTTTTATTAAAGTTTCACTTAAAACTCCATTACTCCAAGGGCGGCCTGCATTCGATCCAGGGCTTCTTGAATCCGATCCACTTCCTGGGTAAGGGCGATACGGAAATAACCATCGGAGCGTTCGCCGTAACCGAGTCCCGGAGTGATTACGACCGCTGCTTTTTCTAGAATCAGTTCCGCAAAGCTGGACGAGGTATAGCCTTTGGGAACTGGGGCCCAAACGTAGATGGTGGCCTGGGGAGGCTCAAGGTTCCAACCCATTTTTCTCAATCCCGCTACGACTACATCCCGACGTTCCTGATAAACTTGACGCATTTCTTTTACACAGTCTTGGGAGTCGGTTAAAGCCGTAATCGCCGCGTATTGGAGGGCTTGGAAAACCCCAGAATCGACATTGGATTTGAAACGACCCAGCACATCAATAGCTTCCGCATTACCGGCAGCCCAACCAACCCGCCAGCCGGTCATATTGTAAGTTTTAGAAACCGAATGAAATTCAATGCCTACTTCTTTAGCCCCTTCAGCTTGCAGGAAGCTTACCGGTGCCTTTCCATCAAAGAAAACCTCTGAATAAGCGGCATCGTGACAGACAAGGATATCATACTTACGGGCAAATTCTACAACCTCCTGGAAAAACTTTAAATCGGCCGTAGCCCCGGTAGGATTATTAGGATAGTTAAGGAACATGATTTTAGCTTCCCGGGCCACTGCATCGGGGATCGCTTGTAGATCAGGTAAAAAGCCTTTTTCCGGGAGTAACGGTAAAGGATAAGAGCGTGCATTACCCAGTAGGGCACCAATAGCGTACACCGGGTAACCGGGATCCGGTACCAGGGATAGATCGCCAGGGTTCAGGTAACAAAAGCTAATATGAGCAATTCCCTCTTTGGAACCCAGCAGGGAAACAACTTCGGTCTTCGGATCAAGTTTAAGGCCAAAGCGCTTTTGATACCAGTCTGCCACCGCTTGTCGGAACTCTAGCATCCCTACTGATGAGGGATATTGATGGTTAGCCGGGTTTTGGGCTTGTTCGATTAGTTTAGCGATTATGTGCGGGGGAGTGGGCCGGTCTGGATCGCCAATACCTAAACTGATTACATCTTTTCCTGCAGCTTTCGCTTCCGCAGTCAGTTTTTCAATCCGGGCAAATAAATAGGGGGGAAGGTTTTTAATCGTTTGAGCAGCTTCCACGATAATAGCCTCCTTGTTTTTTAATAAATTTTTTATAATATATTTATCATAGCAACCAGATACCATTAAAGATTTCTTGGGCCGGTCCGGTCATGTATACGTGACCGTTTTCCGCCCATTCGATTTGCAGATCTCCGCCCGGCAAGTGTACCGTAATCTTGCGTTCGGTCAAGCCATTTAAATAACTGGCTACCCCAACGGCACAGGCCCCCGTGCCGCAGGCCAGAGTTTCGCCGGCGCCTCTTTCCCAGACGCGCATGCGTACTTCTTGAGGGTTAATAACTTCCACAAATTCAACGTTGGTTTTTTGGGGAAATAAGGGATGGGTTTCGAGGCGCGGCCCCCATTCATAGAAAGGGACCTTTTCTAAATCAGATACATAGGTGATACAGTGGGGATTGCCCATGGATACTGCTGTGATCATTAATTCCCCACCGGAAAATTGGAGAGGGTAATTCACGATTTTTTCACTAACCACGGACATCGGAATACGGACCGGATCCAAAATCGGTTCGCCCATATCTACTTTAACGCCTTTACATTGCCCTTGGCCGTCTAGTATTACTTCGGGTACCCGAAGGCCAGCTAAGGTTTCAACGCGAATAAAAATACCGGCGACTAATTTATTTTGGTATACGTAACGGGCTACGCAGCGAATGGCGTTGCCGCACATTTCCGCCTCACTGCCATCCGGATTAAATACGCGCATACAGAGATCCGCTGTTGTAGAAGGTAGGATTAAAACTAGTCCATCCGCCCCAACCCCGAAGTGGCGGTCACACATCTGCCGGGCTAGTTCCGGCCAGTTTTTTTCTTCGCTAGTCTGTAGTCGGTCGATTAGGATAAAATCATTCCCAATACCGTGTACTTTAAGGAATTGCATAGTCGGTTGCTCCTTCCTGACAAACCAAAATAAGGAGGTGGGTAATTATAATAAATTAAGATTTGACTCAGCCAATTTAGTTTTCGAAGATTATGAACCTATACTTCGAAATTATAACAAATATCTTC
>JAAYQE010000078.1 GCA_012519455.1 Syntrophomonadaceae bacterium | reverse complement strand
GCTCCCATCTCCATTGCTTCAGCCGCTTCGGAAGGTTTGCCAATCCCCGCATCCACAATTATCGGGAGGGAAATCTCCTCTATCAAGATTCTAATTAACTCCCGGGTTCTAAGACCCCGGTTACTGCCAATCGGCGCGCCCAAAGGCATTACGGCTGCCGCCCCAGCTTCCTGTAACTTTTTAGCCACCATAAGGTCCGGGCTGACGTAGGGTAAAACCACAAATCCTTCCCCCGCCAGGATTTCTGTAGCCTTAACCGTTTCAAAGTTATCCGGCAGTAAATACTTGTTATCAGAAATTACTTCAATCTTAATCCAATTACCACAACCGGCCGCTCTAGCCAGACGGGCAATCCGAACGGCTTCCTCAGCCGTTCTGGCTCCGGAAGTATTAGGCATGAGAATGCAGTTGTTAGGCACATAACGAACAATGTTTTCATCCTCACTTTCAAAGTCAACTCTTCTTAAGGCAACGGTTACCACCTGGGCACCTGAAGCCCCTACCACCTCAGGAATTAGTCGGTTTGAGGATAACTTACCCGTACCTAAAAAAAGCCGGTTAGTTACTTCCTGTCCGCCAATAATTAATGCATCCGACAATCGTCTAGCCCCCTCCCACGAATCGTAAAATTTCGATCCGATCACTTTCGTGTAGTTTAATCTGTGACCAATTCTCTTCCGTAACCAGTTCAAAATTATATTCAACAATAATCGATTTTGGATTGAGCCCCCGCTGAGAAATAAGCTCAGCTAAGGTCATTTCCGAAAGTAAAGATTCCTCTTTTCCGTTAATTAGCAGCTTCAGCTCCATTCACCTCCAAAGAACCAATTCGCTCTTCCCGTACTTATCCACAGATGACCAAAAAGTACCTTGATCCAACCAAAAAAGCTTACCCTAAGGGTAAGCTCAAACAATGTGCATAATGCATCATAACGCTCTCGCTTCCCTACGATGGAATTACCCATATCAGGTTCAAAGGGTCGGGATTATTCCCTCTCAGCCTTACGGCACCCCTAGCTCATATTTAATTACTTGATTATATAAGCTTATCACGGAAAAGCGATAATGACAACATTAGTCCTCATCTAGAAATAAGGCTGTGCTCAGGTATCTTTCCCCGGTATCTGGAAGAATAGCCACGATGAGCTTACCCCGATTTTCCTCCTGCCGGGCTAGGGTCAGAGCTGCAAAAGCCGCGGCTCCTGAGGAAATACCGACCAATAGTCCCTCCACCCGAGCCAGCTGCCGCCCGGTTTCCAAAGCATCTTGGTTGCTTACTTTAATGATTTCATCAAGTAACGGCAGTTCTAATACTCCGGGAATGAAGCCCGCCCCAATCCCTTGAAGCATATGCGGGCCCGAATTTCCGCCCGATAGGACCGGTGAATCAGCGGGTTCTACTGCCACCACCTTTAATCCTGACTTTCGAACCTTAAGCACCTGAGCAATGCCGGTAATGGTACCGCCAGTACCTACACCACCAACTATAATATCTACCTGCCCATCTGTATCCCGCCAGATCTCTTCCGCTGTAGTTAACCGGTGGGCCTCAGGATTAGCGGGATTTTCAAATTGTTGGGGCATAAAGGCCCCAGGAATCTCCCGAGTGAGTTCCTCGGCCTTCTGAACGGCTCCCTGCATTCCCTGCTGACCCGGAGTCAGTACCAGTTTTGCCCCATAAGCTTTGAGCAAATTGCGGCGTTCAAGGCTCATAGTGTCTGGCATGGTTAAAATCAGACGATAGCCCCGGGCTGCGGCCACTAAAGCCAGTCCAATACCAGTATTACCGCTGGTGGGTTCAACGATCACTGCGCCTGGTTTGAGCCAGCCTTGTTCCTCGGCTCGACGAATCATGTTAAAACCAATACGGTCCTTGCTGCTGCCGCCTGGGTTGAATGATTCTAGTTTTACTACCAGGTCGGCCTGACTTCCTTCCGTAATTCGCTGAAGTCGCAGCAACGGTGTGTTACCAATAAGTTCCGTAAGACTTGATGCAATTTTGGACATTTTTTGTTACCATCCTTTCATTAAGGGGGATCACTCAAAATACATTCTGGTACCGATAACACGACGTTTAAAATCGGGGTCCGATCCCGTTTTAGAAAACATCCAGGTCCCGTAAGAGGATTTTGGATAATTGGGTCGAATATATTAATTTATAGTAAATAGATTATTATAAATTAAGTTAATTATATAATGGGCAACGTATTCGAAAGAATACTACGCAAAGCCACGGGTCTAAGGTGTGTTTAATACTATGATAGCCGGGTTGCCATTGAAATCAAAAGATTTCATGAAAATGAAGGCTTGTATTATTACGGCCTTTTCTTATTGATAATAGACATTTAGGTATCTATATTTTCAAACACATCTTGGATTAAAGCAAGAAAAAATTATTTTTAGATTTTAACGAAGGGAGGTTTAAGGATAACTGAGACTTACACCTGAGATGGAGCGCTAATTTTAACACGGATACAAGTTGCGAAATAACATAAAAATTAAGCAAATAAATAATAAGGAGGTTGTCAATGTTAAATTTTAAAAACTTAAAGAAATTCTGGTACAACCGAAAAAGGTTAAGTTTTCAGCTTAATTTATTATTGATTGCAGTGGCTCTTGTTATGATGACGATTTTAAGTATTACGGGTTATATTTTAATGCGTGATGCACAGAACGCACTGATTGAAGAAAAGCAGGCCAAACTTTTTTCCTATGCAAAACAATTAGATATTGCCCTGGATAAAACCTTTGATCAAAAACTGATTGAAAAAGGCTTACATAACGCTAGCCGCGAGGAAAAGATTAAGGCGCTAAACGCGGATTTAGTTGAGATAACTGACTTTGTTGCTAATTCTGCTCCTGGAATAGGAGTTGGATACTATGCTAAAGAACTGGATGCGATTATCACTTATGGACCAAGCAAAGAAATGGGTGACACAGTAGGACAATCAATAACTGATGCCCACCTAGGAAGAAAGGTGCTGGCCACCGGACAGCAGATAGTACAAACCGCTAACTTGGTCCGAGGAGAAATAATGAACTGTATGTATCCGATTATTCGAGACGGTGAAGTATTAGGCTATATCTGGTCTAATGAGTTGATGGAGGACATTAATACCCAAATTAATGAAATGAAGAATCGCTTTTATTTCGCTATTATAGTCGGGATTATTCTGGTGCTTATCGGGGTGGTTACCGTAGCCAAGTTTATGAGAAAGAACCTTAGGTTAATTGAACTGGGAATACATTCTTCCCAATCTCTGTCGCAGGGAGATCTGACTAAAAATATTGAAGCAGTCTCCAATAATGAAATTGGTGATTTGATTAACGAAATTAATGCCTCAACTCAGGGAATTAAAAAAATGATTTCTTCAATAGATTCTGATATCTATAAACTTGAAGATACCTCAACTAATTTATCGAAGATCAGCCAGGATATCTTGTCTACCTCCACTAATACGATTAACCAAGTTACAGATGTTCAGAAAAATATGAAAGTTCAAAGCGATACCCTGAATAGTGTATATGACAATTTCGATTTTTTGGATAATGAGATGCAAAAAATTCACGGCGCATCCGAAGAAAACGTGGAACAAACGGTGCAGTGTGTCGAGGTAGTTCAAAGCACCAGTAAAATAATCGAAACTTCAATAGATCAATTAGACAAGGTAACCAGCCTAGTCAATTTTGCGGTATCAGCCATCAATAAATTGGAAGATCAAACCAAACAAATCGAAAGCACCCTAGATATGATTCGTAGAATTTCAGAACAAACCAATTTATTGGCTTTGAATGCCAGTATAGAAGCGGCTCGGGCCGGGGAATTAGGACGAGGGTTTGCAGTGGTGGCAGATGAAATCCGGAAACTAGCCGGTGAGTCATCAAATATTGTAGATAAGATAGAAAAATTAACCCACGAAATAAAAACGGAAACTAATGAAACGATTAGTGCTATGAATGTGGATGTCAATGAAACCATAAATCAGTTGGAAGCCATTAAAGAAACCCAAAACAATTTGGACAATGTTACTTCGAAACTGCAGACTTTTGTTGAATTCTCTCAAAATATGAATGAAATGATTCAGAATCAAACGAACTTTAGTAGGTCGGTGAAAGATTCCTTGGTCGAGATAGCCGCTTCTTCGGAAAAGACGACTTCTGTTATGGACCTGGTATCTGACTCAACTCGCGAGCTGGAAGATATTGTAAATAATCTGGCTGCCAGTTCAGAAAATTTGAATACCCTTTCACAAACATTGCGTAACTTAATAAGCCGTTTTAAGTTCTAAAGGTTTTTGGTGTCACTCGAATGGTTTCGAAAAATATCTAAGAGCAAGGCCTCTACGAACCTTGGTTTTCGGAGGCCTTGACTTTTACCGTATTAATCAGGAAATTAGTCTAAATCCTTAGCAATTTGACTCATAGCGGTAGCTGGAATAGCTAAAGCCCGACTATGGTCTTCACCATCAATAGTTACTGTACCGGTGGCAAAAACGATACCAACCAAATGCCCCGTTCCATCTAAAACCGGGCTACCGCTGCTCCCCGGAGCAATAAGGGCCGTGATGGTAAATACCAGCATTCCGGTTTTAGTTTTAAAATAACTTTCCACTTCGCCCCGGGCTGAAATCCGTTGAAATCCCATTGGGTTACCAATAATGGTAACGGTTTGTCCCACCTCTACTAACCGGTTGTTTACAACCGGTATAGTTGGCAGATTATTACCGTTGATCCTGATTATAGCTAAGTCATACCCATCAATAAGTTCGATGTCCCGGCTGAAAAAGCGATTTCCGTCGCTAAAAATAATTTCAACCGAGGATGCCCCTTCCACCACGTGACGGTTAGTTACAATCTTCCCTTCCGGTTCAAGATTAAAACCGGTACCCTGACCAATTGTTCTCGGTCCTGCGGTTTTAATCACCTGAAGATTAACTACCGCTGGTTTGCACTGACGCACCAGCTCTTCTTCGGACAAAGTCTGATCCTGTTTTAAAAAATCTAAGTTAGGTGGCCAGAATATTGGTTGCCAGGCGTAAGAAAAAGCGACAAAAGCCAGTAGGATTATGACCGCTCCGATCTTAAGCACCAGCTTGCCGCGTTTATCTTCCCCCAATTCTTCCTCTTCTTCCGTAGTTCCTGCTTCCCATTCGGTTTGGTATTGCTTTTCTTCTTCCAAATCTTTCACCTCCCAAAAGGGATCTGGTAGCTCTCGGATATTATCTAAATATAAGCCGTCCTAACTCATCCAGGCTTTAATCCCCTGTTCGTGCAGGATAGATACGGCCCTTAAGGCCTCCTGCTTAGTTGGTACCCCTAACCGGATCGTACCTCCATCCCCTTCACGAGCTCTTAAAATTTCGATATCCACGATATTTATTCCATGTGACCCAAGCCATCCGCCTAGCTGTCCAATAATTCCTGGTCGGTCCGGGACTACCGTGATCACGTCCTGAAATTCCGGTATTAGTCCCTTTCGCCGCTGGGGAATAGAATCCCGCACCTGGCGAGCGCTGTCTAATCGGAGCCGTACTGCCTTCCTCTGTAACGTATCCAACTCCTCTTTTAATTGACTGAGTTCCTGAATTATCGCGTCTAGGCCTTGACTGACTTTTTCCCGGTTGGAAAAAAGGATGTCCTCCCATAATTCCGGGTTGGAGGAGGCAATCCGGGTAGTATCCCGAAAACCCCCGGCCGCTAACAGCAGGGCATCTTCCTCTTGGGCAACTAAATTAACCAAAGACATCGCTAAAATATGTGGTAGATGGCTAATCAGGGCTACCACCCGATCGTGTTGTTCCGCATCCATCACCTTGACTCGAGCCCCGGTCTCCTCTACCAGGGCAGAAAGTGCTGCCAGCACCTCTAACGGAGTACCAACAACTGGCGTTAATACATAAACCGCATTTTCAAAAAGATATCGATCGGCAGCACCGATTCCATGCTTTTCTGATCCGGCCATCGGATGACCCCCGATTCCATGCACTCCAACAGGTAACTCGGATAAAAGACGCATAACCTGTTCTTTAGTACTGCTTACATCGGTTACGACGCATCCGGGTTTAAGGTAGGCCGCAATCGACGGTATTACTCCCTTAACGCTCTTGAGTGGAGTACAGATAAACACGAAGTCAGCATCCTGTACCACTGCTTCCAGGGTACCGGTACAATGGATTGCTTCCATCTCCAATGCGCGCTGGACCGTTTCCGAATCACTATCAAAACCATAAATTAATTCTACCTGTTCCGAGTTACTAAAGGCCATACCCAGTGATCCACCAATTAAACCTAACCCGATAATCGCAACTCTAGCTCTCATTCTACTTCACCTCATCTAAAACCCTGTACCAAAATCTGTCAAACACCTTAAATTAAGAAACCTGCCAATCAAAGAAACCGTGAGTTTTCCCACGGTCCTTAATTTATAATTATATGGTGTCGGAGGCGGGAATTGAACCCGCACGGTCTCCCACACGCCCCTCAAACGTGCGCGTCTGCCAGTTCCGCCACTCCGACACAAAAATATATTCTATATTTTTATTATAAAATACCCAATTAGAAACAAAATGGGCCCGATTAAACTAATGAATAAAGTATACCTACTGAGACTTGGATTGTCAAGGAAAATCAATTTCACGTAATTGATCTTTCATGCTAAGATTAAAAGATACACTTTGAACGAAAAGAGGTATCTTAATCATGTTCCTAAAAAACAAACGTAAAACTATTTTTACCGGTCATTATGGTAGCGGTAAAACCGAGATCGCCTTGAATTTTGCCTTAGGTCTTAAAGAAGACCCCCATAAAGAAGTAACCTTAATTGATCTCGATTTAGTTAATCCATATTTTAGATCACAAGAAGCTAAAAAAATATTAGAGGAAAAAGGTATCCGAACTATTGTACCTCCGGAAGAAATGCACAGTAGTGATCTCCCCATTATCGTTAGGGAAGCATTTGAGGCTTTTTCCTTATCGGAAGGTTATTTAATCATCGACGTAGGGGGAGACGACCAGGGGGTCCTGGCCTTAGGGCAATTTCGGCAATGGTTAAACGAGGGAGAATATGATTTCTGGTTAGTAGTCAATCCTTACCGTCCTTTCAACGACCGCATCTCCGGTATATTTGAAAGCTGTCAGAGAATCGAAACAGCCAGTCGACTTCGTTTAACTGGTCTGATTAGTAATCCGCATCTAGGACGAGAAACTACCCCAGAAATAATTGCCGAAGGTCATACCGAAGTAATTAAAGCAGCCGAAGCTTTGAAACTTCCCGTAAAATTCTTAACAGTCCATGAAAAATTTATAAATAAAATAGATAGTGAAAATTTTAAGCAAACCCCCTTGTTTCCTATTAACATTTTGGTCTATCCCGACTGGCTCAGTGATGACGATCAATAATTCCAATTATAAAAATAAGTGAAGCAATACTTAAGAAATTGCCTCCTTGTCACCTTTTTCTGGTTTATTGAATATGATGCAATAAACTAAACAAAATCTGTAAAACAAGGAGGAATATAGTAATGAATAGAAGTGACGCTTCGGTAGATTTTTTTGGTGGAGGTTTATGGAAACTGCTGCTTATTTTATTCCTACTTTGGCTTATCTGCGGCTCCAAAGGTAGTGGCTGTAGACTGTTCTAACTACCAAAAAAGTTTTGGTTCTTGTTGGGAATGAGGGTAATATAAAAACTGTCCTGCCTAGCATAAATAACCCAGGGCCGTCAAACCCTGGGCTATTATTTCGGGCCTCCCTCTTTAACCTCCTTATTTCGTGTTCCATTCGATTTTTTATTCTCTATACCTGTCGGGTATTAAAAAATATGCAAAATAGCTATACCTTTCCCTGGTATTATAGATCATTTTTGGAACACCAATTAATGTTGCTGAATATAATAACGTGAAAAATAAAATAAATTTGATTACAAGGAGGAAATACAATATGACTCATGTGGAAGGATACGGGGGATCCGGTTTTTGCAATCTAGCCTATTGCGTAGCCATTCTATTAGTAATTCAATGTTGCCTAGGCCGTGGTTTTTACAATTAATATAAAAAAACCCACCATAAACTAAAACCAGCTCAAAAAGCTGGTTTTTTTCTTTTATGGTGGGTCGTGCTAGGATTGAACTAGCGGCCCCCTCCGCGTCAAGGAGGTGCTCTCCCACTGAGCTAACGACCCTTATATCGTTGGTTACTATTGGCATCGCATTATTATAACCTAATATTATCGTCTGTTTCCTCGACTGCCGGGATAATGCAGGGTAGTTTTTATTATAGCCTAAATAGAACAAAAGTCAACCCAACTAGGATAATTTAGTCCCACTTATCTGCCATTTATTGACAAAGGTTTAGGCTAAAATACTCTCATAACCGGAGACCTAGAAAAATAATATTTTAGAAAGGAAGAAATAAATCATTGTATTAACAGGGGGATCCGGAAAATGAAGATAATTCAGTTTTACCATTTCAACCCACGGACAAAAATAATTATCGCCCTAGTGATAACCGTAATTATTATTACTACCAGCGTTATTTATGTACAGGCAAAAAACCGGATAAAACCCATATACGAAGTTAAAACTAGTGAAAAGGTTTTAGCGCTTACTTTTGATATTAGTTGGGGTACTCAAACCCCTATACCAGTTTTAGATCTTTTAAAAGAACATGGAATTCAATGCACCTTTTTTCTCTCCGGTCCCTGGGCACAAAAGTATCCAGAAATCCCGCAGCGAATTTTCAACGATGGACATGAAATTGCCAGTCACGGTCAGCGCCATATAAACCTGAGCAGCCTGAATTTTGAAGAAATAAAACAGGAAATCATGCAAGCCCATACGATTCTTCAGGCAGTTACCGGTTGTACCCCTAAACTTATTCGTACTCCGAATGGAGATTATAACGACCAAGTAATTTTGGCTGCTCAAGCGTGTGGTTACCAGGTAATTCAATGGGGTACCGATTCCCTGGACTGGAAAAACCCGGGAATCGAAGCCATTATTAACCGAGTACTTACCCGCGCTCACCCCGGAGATATTATCCTGATGCATGCCAGTGATACTTGTAAACAAACCGTGCAAGCCCTTCCCTCTATTATCCAAGGACTTCAAGAAAAGGGATATCGTTTTGTAACCGTATCGGAACTACTGGAAATCAATAAGAACTAAGCAAGGTAAAGGTTATTGATAAAAATAATCCCTACCGCTCAGTTAACCCTTTGATCAAGCCCCTGTTTAGCTGTGATAGCTGTACGAGCTAATTGATCACAATGATTATTTAATGGATTATCTGCATGCCCTAATACCTTGATCCAACTCACCTCATGCTTCTGTGCCAGGTTAATCAAAGTCTCCCATTGATCCTGATTTTCAATCGGCTCTTTTTTTGCATTTAACCAGCCATTACTTTGCCATCTTTCAATCCACTTCTTTTCGAAGGCATTTATAAGATAAGCACTATCACTATATAATCGAACTCGACAAGGGAATTTTAAAGCTTGCAGCCCTTCAATTGCTGCTTGCAGTTCCATCCGTTGATTAGTCGTATACTCAACATATCCAGAAACCTCCCGGCGTTCTTGGCCATAAAGCAAGACCGCGGCCCATCCACCGGGCCCGGGATTACCGGAACAGGCCCCATCCGTGTAAATCTCTACTTCTTTGAAAGGTTTAGCCATCTTGCCCCCACCCCCTTATACCCTTTTTGTTTGCCTATAGAGCTAAAAAGTTATACCTGGGTTTTCGGATTATCTTCGGATTAATCATATATTATATCCAGGAAGTAGTAAATATTTCTTATATGGTTAAGGGGCCCTCGGGCGTTTTAATTACCTTTAAAATCTTTTCTTCGTTTCCATCTTGCACATTATAATATAGATAATAATCTTCCCCTTCCCAACTACCCTTAACCTCCCAGCATTGTGCCTCACGTTGAGTTTCCAAAGGGATGATCACGGACCGGATGGACTCAATCTTTAAACGAGAGGCGACCCGATCACGTATTTCTTCGGCTGATACTACGGGTTTTATTATTTTCCGAGGTTGATGCGACATCAAATAGCTTAGGGTCGATACACCGATAATCTGGCCATTATCTAAGGCTACCTTAACTTTTATCTGATCCGGGTAAATGATAACTTTATCCTGAACTCCAGCTAAGGCTATGGTAGCGGTATGATCATCTACTTGGGCAAAAGTAACCGTCAGTTCTGGAAAGCCCTTTTTCTTTAAATACTCTACCGCTTTAACTTGGGCTTGCATGCCGTCTAAAACAGCCGGGCCCACCGTACGAGAATTAAGATAGTTGACTAAATGGCCACCTGTGCGGCTTATATCTACGATGATCTGATCGGAAATTTGATCCGTTGTAGGTACAATAGCTATTCGATATACCGGAATTTTACCTTCCCCGGTTTCCATTACCGAAGGAGTGTATTGCAGGTCCGGCCTTAAGTCCACTTTTTCCATGGCTATTCGTAGGGCCTCTTCGGAAGAAATAGGCGACCCGGTAAGTCCTAAGGGCGTCATTTGATCTAAGTGATCAGAAAAGGGGCCATCGTAAATAAATGAAGGCGTTTCCGCTAACTGCGTATTAATTTTTTTAAAGCTCACCTCAGAAAATTGAGGCGAAACTTCACGGAACTTGCTCGATCCCTGCCGACGCAATTCACCCCAGGTATAATTATTAGCCGCAATATTATTTCTTAACTGATGTAATTCCGTGGCTAAAAAATCCGCTTCCTTTTGTAAAGTCTGGAGTTTTACCCTTTGTTCCTTGGTGACATCCGTACCATTGGCAATTTGCCGGGCTATCGTATAACTATAATCACCGCATTGATTCAGATATTTCGAGGTTTTTTCAATTAATTCATGCGCAATAGGTAGATGGCTAAGTTTATCCTGGGCCGAATGCGCTTCTCTCCAGACATTCGTAAATAATAAAATATTTTGACGGGGCGAACTAGAAACCAGCCCCTTGGCTAATAAAACATCTATATTTTCTACGTTATGAATCATATCGTAAAAAGAACGTTGATAGCTATATTCGACAAAGGTATTTAAATTGCTCTTTGCCCGATATTGACTTAAGCCCCAGCCAAAAATTCCAACCAGGACAACTGCAAGCAGCAAGGAATACCCGGTGCGTTTTTTCCAAAAATCTTTTATTTTAAAATCTTTAAGTTTCAACGATTCTCATCCTTTCTATCGACAGAAAATATGTTTTCCGATCGTAATTATCCGGGGTCGCGACCAAATCCAAGCATTGGTCGTTTTAGCGGGATTGTAATAAAACACCGCGCCATAGCTAGGATCCCAACCGTTTAAAGCATCCAGGGCTGCCCGCCGCGCGCTTTCGGTCGAGGG
>JAAYQE010000077.1 GCA_012519455.1 Syntrophomonadaceae bacterium | reverse complement strand
CCTACGATTTTGTTGGTCATGATGGGCATGTATATTTGCTACGTTATCCTGGAGAGCTGCACCTTCTATATTGCCTATAAAGGCTCGGCCCCGGAATACCAAAAGGAATTAAGGAAAATAGGGTGGGTTATTTTCTTTATGCCTGTATACCGTTACCTGGTTTACTGGTTTCGCTTGGCCGGGATTATTGCGGTCTTGACTGAGGAAAAAAGCTGGAAAACCCAAAACCCGATACTGCAAGTACAGTCGATACTCCGGGGCTATGCTGAAGATATAAAAGAAGAGATGGCCAAAAGAAAGTAGACGTGTTGGTTTTATATGCGGCGGGACTTAAGCTCAATAAACACCGCGTTTTGAATGAATGGCTCCGCTACGACATAACAGGGATTGTCATCACGCTGCACTTCTTTGGCGATGCGGTTTAGATAGTCTTCGTCCCGGTAAATTAGCACCCAACGCAGGCCTTCTGCTTCCACGGCCTGTTTAATAAGCTGTAAGTTTTTGTCCGGGGGCAGTTCTACTTCCTCTAGTTGTACTACGGTTCTAATTCCCAACTCCGCTAGTATACGCCATTCCGTGGTTTCAGGCTGACGCCCGACCAGCAGGCGTTCAGTAATAACCTCTACATTATGCCCCCCGATTGAGGCCGGAACCTTATCCCGCTCAAAGCCATAATAGCGGCTACTCAATATGGAAGCAACCGAACGGCCGTAATTCGGGGAGGAGAACTCATAATAGCTTACCCCCCTAGTTGGCGGTAAAGCCTGGATATAGCTGGCCGCAGCAGCTGGGGGCCAATTTTCGTCCAAGTCTAACGTCTGCATCTGGGTTATACCCGCCTTTACGAGTAAATCCTTCTCCCCGCTTCTAGGACGAGGGCCTAAAAATAGGTTATAGCTTACCCGAAACACCTCCCCGCCTTGTAAGCGCTCCGGAAAAGGCCTTCCCATCCGCTCGAAATCTCCGCCTCGTAAAAATCCATCGAGTAAACGGTTTTTTTCCGTGATCAAAAATCCATGCACATAGACCTTATGCTCAAGGTTGGCAATATAATGGGCTAGCTCGGGCAAGCCCAGATACTTATTACCCTGCTTCTGTATTGGCATAACCGTGTATTTTAGTCCCATTTCCTGACAGTATTCCTCTTCCTGTTTTATCCGGGTCAGATCCCTTGGATATTCCGGATCAAAATCGGCTACAATCTCTTGAAACTGCCCTCTTTGAATCAAATGAAAGAACTCTTCCTCGGTAGGATAGGGACCCATTATGATGCGGCTATCCTGGTAAAAGGATAGTTTACCCCGCTCTAGCTTGGTTTTGTATATGCATTCCGGGGTTTCCTTGCTTTCTTCTTTTTGTCCCATTAGAACCCGTTTAATCAGATCGGCGCGGTGTTTGCCCAGGTAACAGTGAATATAATAACGCTTATCGCTCGAAGCAGCTAATTCCATAGCCTGGTCGATGGATTCGCGGTTTTCGCTTACCCAGGGAAGCATGGGCAGGGAGTGGATGGGGATGCCGACTTCTTTTCCGTGCCTAATCTCTTCTTCCAGAAGTATTTTTTCGAACGGAATTAGGGGGCTGAGCAGCGAAATAACCCCGTCAAAGCCTTCGGCTTTAAGCTCTTGCAAACGAAGCTTATCCGGATAAGGGCCAAAAACATAACGTTCACCCGGTTCCGATACGGTGCCTTGAAGCCGGGCGATTACCGGACTTCCAGTGGTTAAAAGGAAGGAGAAAACAACAGCCGCTAGGAGCAGTAAAATCCCCAAGATTAGATATATAATCATTACGGGCGGTTTTTCTCGGCGCAATATTTTATGGTAAAAGCAGCGGGTAATCCCCCCGGTGGTTAAGGCCCACAGGGCGATAATCCCGGTCATAGCAAGATTGATCAGGGTTTGCGAAGTTCCCTGCCGGACCAGGAATTCCTCCACTGGGACATTTATGAGAAAAAGAAAGCCCACGCCCAGCACAAAACCGGTTAGGCCCATAAACAGCCCAGTTAATATTAGCAACTTAGCCCTAGACATTTAAAATTCTCTCCTAAAATATTAAGGATAAAGTATCATAGATAAAAGGTTAAGTTTTTCCTGTTTTAGTTTTTCTGGCCCAATTATACCATAGAAAATACCGTAACCTGTATATTTTATAAGGATTTGGGAGAGCTTATCAGACTCCCTTTCGCAGGGGAGGGTTAACTGGATTATATATTTTAGGCCCTAATATTTAACCCAAAATATCCCTAATAAAAGCTTGTAATTTTATCGGGAGTTGGTTATATTAGTAGGTAGTACTAACATAAACTACTAAAGCGTGAGACGTAAGGTGTTAGGCGTGAGTGTTAGGTGTGAGGTATTAGGTATTAGGTGTGAGGTGAGGGGTTTATGGACCCTGCTTAATATGCTTCGCGCGGCTTACAGGGAATCTGGGGTAATCCTACTAAATTAAGTTTAATATGATTTTGGGTTGATTGATAAAGATCAGGCAAAATTCGCGATAACGTTAAGTCCGGCCGTTGGTGTGGATGAAGGTGGTGAAGTAATGGCTCGACCAAGCAAGGCCCAACGTCATCAAAAACTACTAGAAGAAATTCAGGCCAATCCCTTCTTAACCGACGAAGACTTAGCCCGGCTTTTTGGGGTTAGTATTCAAACGATTCGCCTCGATCGCATGGAATTAGATATTGTAGAATTAAGGGAACGGATCAAGAGCCTAGCCACCAATGTCGTCGAAAAAGAACAATTTATTCAGGGATACCGCGTTTTAGGGGAATTATTGGGCGCAAAACCGGGCAAGCATGCCTATTCCTTATTAACCATCACCCCCGAAATGGTGACCCCCACCGGTATCGTGCGTCCCTATTTCCTCGTAGCCCAGGCCCATACCATAGCTCTGGAAGTTCTTCCTCACGCGGAGGAAGTTTTTACTCAATCAGCGAATGTGAAGTTTTTTCGGCCCCTGCGCGAGGGAGAGAAGCTACTGGCCAGTGCCGAATTGGCGGAAACCAAGGGGGATCGGCATCGCATCAAAGTGGTGACTCGGGTAGGTCAAGAAAGAGTTTTTAGGGCCACGTTTCATATTTTTACCCCCAATGTAAATCCTGATACAGGAGAGTAAAACATGCACAATTTATTAAGGGCCTCGATTTATGGTACCGGGGCCTATCTTCCAGAGCGTATCCTGGATAATGATGCTTTGGAACAAATGGTGGATACGGATGATGCCTGGATTCGGGAACGTACCGGCATCCGCGAACGCCGGATCGCGCACGCCAAGGAGGCTACCGCGGATTTGGCCGAGCAGGCCGCCCGAACCGCTTTAGAACGCGCCGGAATAGAGGCCAGTGCCTTAGATTTAATTATTTTAGCTACCGTAACCCCGGATCAATGGGTACCCCCGGCCAGCTGTATTTTACAACACCGGCTGGGGGCCAAAAAAGCGGCGGCCTTTGATTTAAATGCTGCCTGTTCCGGTTTTCTCTACAGTATAGCCGTGGCCAATCAAATGATTGCCTCGGGTAATTTCCGTTATGTGTTGGTCGTGGGAGCAGAAACCTTATCGCGGGTAATCGATTATACGGATCGCAATACGTGTATTTTGTTTGGGGATGGCGCCGGAGCCGCCTTGTTAGGCCCGGCCCGCGGCGATGAGGGGATATTGGCCATTAACCTAGGCGCCGATGGTGGCGGTGGGGATTTAATTCAGATACCGGCCGGGGGTTCACGCCAGCCTCCCTCCCACCAGACCATCGAGCAAAGACTGCACTTTGTGCAAATGAAAGGCAATGAAGTTTTCAAACTGGCCGTACGCAGTATGTTAAGTTCCGCTGATGCGGCCATGGCCCAAGCTGGTTTGGAGCGGGCCGATATCGATTGGGTGGTACCTCATCAGGCTAATTTACGTATTATCCGCGCCATGGTCCAACGCTTAGGTCTGGAGCAGAGCCGTATAATTATCACTTTAGATCGGCATGGCAACACTTCGGCCGCCTCAGTTCCTTTGGCCTTAGCCGAAGCCATAGCCCAGGGAAAGATCGCCAAAGGACAAACGGTCTTGCTTACCGGATTTGGGGCTGGTTTGACTTGGGGCAGCGCGGTTATTCGTTACTAGATGGATCATCGTGAATAAAAAAACAGCAATCAGGGGGGGATAGGCCGGTGCTAGGCAAAGAATTATGCCAATTATTAGGAATTCGATATCCTATTTTCCAAGGGGGAATGGCCTGGATTTCTACGGCCGAGCTCGTAGCGGCAGTATCAGAAGCCGGTGGCTTGGGGATCATTGGTGCCGGTCATGCCGATGGGCAATGGGTACGGGAACAGATTCGAGAGGTTAAGCAGCGAACAGATAAACCTTTCGGCGTAAACGTAATGCTGCTTTCGGTATATGTAGAGGAAATAATGCAGGTGGTTTTAGAAGAAGGCGTATGCCTAATTACCACCGGGGCCGGCAATCCCGGCAAGTATATCGAAGCTTTGAAAGCTCGAGGCATCCGTATTTTTCCCGTAGTTTCTTCAGTAGCTTTGGCCCGGCGCTTAGAGCGCTTAGGCGTAGACGGGGTAATTGCCGAAGGGATGGAATCCGGGGGACATGTAGGTGAAACCACAACCATGGCCTTAGTCCCTCAGGTCGCAGACGCCATAAAACTTCCCGTAGTGGCTGCGGGTGGGATTGCCGATGGCCGGGGTATGGCCGCGGCTTTTGCCCTAGGGGCCAGCGGGGTTCAAATGGGCACGCGTTTTATCGTGGCTAAAGAGTGTCCGGTTCATCCCGCTTACCAGCAAGCGATTATTCGCGCCGGCGATCGGGATACCATTGTTACCGGACAATCAACCGGGCATCCCGTACGGATTCTACGCAACCGCTTTGCCCGTCAGCTTACTGAAATGGAAAAACAAGGCGTCTCCCGCGAGGAGTTGGAAAAGTTTGGCCAAGGCAAATACCCGGCTGCAGCCCTGCACGGGGATATGGACGGTGGTTCCCCGATGGCCGGGCAGGTAGCTGGATTAATCAAGCAGGTCGAACCGGCCGCAGAGATCCTAAAATCAATAATGCAGGAAGCCGATCAGGTTCTAAAACGGCTGTGGAGGGAAAAAGCGTGAAAATAGGTTTTGTTTTTCCGGGTCAGGGCGCTCAGTACGTAGGCATGGGACGGGAATTAGCCCATAATTTTCCGGTTGCCAAACAGATCTTTGCTCAGGCCGATCAAGAATTAGGGTTTT
>JAAYQE010000076.1 GCA_012519455.1 Syntrophomonadaceae bacterium | reverse complement strand
ACCACATGGCATATGCTCCACCCAGAGCAGTTAAGGCAAATACCATAATCAGGGCCAACACTTTAATTTTTTTCATCCCTTTTTCCTCCTCTTATTTGTTAAATTTTTATTACCATCGGACTTCTACCAGTCCGTATGGCCTGAGTTAAGAAGCTTCTGGCAGCTCAGGCGGCTCTTCAACGACTACGGTACCGTAGATATGCAGTGTATCTTTCCACCACCACGGATCATCGTTGTAGGCATTCCACTGAATACACTTAACCTCAATTTGAAATTGATAGGTTCCAGGTACATCGTTATTTAGCTTAATCCGAATTTGCCCTTCGACTGCATCTCCGGGATCCAGGCCCTTTTTGCCCGGATCTATGACCTTGTTTGGTAAATCATACTCTACATCAAGCACATTATCTGCCATAACTGTTGGAAGTAAGAATCTTACCGGTATGGATCCCTGGTTCTCAATTTTGGAATTTAATACCCAGTTGGTCTTGTTTTTCTCCCGATCAATGTCGATGGTTATTTTATGGTCTTTTTTCCCATCTTCGTAATCGATCCTGGTAGAAATAGTTCCCCATCCCTCACCATGGGGCAAGGTATTATCTTCTGCATAAACCTTGGTAAACAAGACATTTCCGGTTAGGTTACCGGTAGTTACTTTCTCCCATATAAAGATTGCGTCAGACCACATAGCCATCGCCGGTCCGATTAAACCGATTCCGACCGTTAGGGCTACCCCTAGCAGCAAAAAATACCGTGCGCCACCTTTTCTCTTACGCCTGCCGCACCTTATAATTTTTACTCACCCTCCTCTCTTAATGTCTGTTGGGGCTTTACCATAATTGCGGTAGCGGCTCTACAAACAATATAATACGATCCCGCATTAAGCCCCATACTCTGCAGTCTAGGTTTCATATCCCCAATAAGGTAATTCGGTTGGTATACTTTAGTACCGCATGCTTTTAAAATGATAACTAGCTTAATTAGCTATGCTAGCAGATCCTGGCGGTCCCAGACCTTTGGAAAAGGCATATAAGGCGGCCTGGGTGCGATCGGCAAGGTCTAATTTCTCCAGTATCTGGCTAACGTGCTTTTTTATGGTGTACTCAGTAACAAAAAGTGCCTCCGCAATATTACGGTTGGACATTCCCATAGCCAGAAATTCCAGTACTTCCATCTCTCGTGGTGTAAGCTGTTCCGTAGGGTCATCTTTTTCCTGATTAAGCAAAATCTGCATTATTACCGGGTCGATATAAGTCCGGTTCTTATCCACCAGGCGAATAGCATTTAGGATTTCTTCGGGCATAGCCTCTTTCAAAATATAACCTTCCACCTTTTCGGACATGGCCCGTTTTATATCGGCCCTATCGCTGTATGAAGTCAGAACAATAAAACGACATTGAGGGGCTATTTTTCTGGCCCTCTTTATAATGTCCAGCCCGTATTCACCCGGCAGTCTGAGATCAACCAGAGCAATATCCGGCTGAAAGTCTTGGAGTACTTTAATCCCCACTTCCCCACAGCTAGCTGTTCCTACGACTTCCATGTCCTTCTGGCCTTGAATAACTACTTCAATTCCCTGTAATACCAGGGGGTGATCGTCAATAAGCACTAGTCTCATTTAATGACCGCCTCCTTTAATCCATCTCCAATCTCAGATTTTTTCGGGATATTAAACCTTACCAGAGTCCCCCGGCCCGGTTCACTCTGGATTTCCAGGTCCCCATTAAAACAGTGTGCCAGCTGGTACATATTCCAGTATCCTAGACCGGTCTTCCGGTTACCGGATGCATTAGTATTTATCTCTTTATAACCGCATCCATTATCTTTAATTTCTAACACCGTCCGATTAGGTAACATGGATAAGCAAACCTTTAAGGAACTGCATTTTCCATGCCGAACTGCATTACTGCTAGCCTCCCGGACAATACGATACAACGCTTTACGTAAAGCCGAGCTTAATACTTCCTCACTCCCTTCAGCCTGCAGGTCTACCTGAATACCATTCAACCGACCCAGGTCATCAAGATAAGAGGCCAGGTTGTCAACAAAGATACTTTCACCCCGCTTGTGGGGGCTTAATTTATATATTGAAGCCCTTAGTTCTCTTGCCGCCCGATTGGCTGTTTCTTCAACCAGTTTTAACTGCTCCTGAATTTTTTCATCCTGTAGATTAGCTGGTTCCTTGGAAAGGGAGTCCAGGGCACATACCATGCTAAAAAGATACTGGGAAACACCATCATGAATTTCATTGGCGATACGGTTTTGTTCCTCGCTAACCAGAAGACGTTCCCAGAGTTTATCCGTTTTCAGTCTTTCCAAAATAATTCCGGCGACCCCCGCCAGGAAAATAAGCGCTTGTTTTTTTCCCTCATCATGTTTTGCTGCTCCCGGCGATTGCCAATAGGCTAGGAGTCCAAAACATTCCCCCTGAGAAATAATAGGTACTGCTATTAGCTGACCAGTTTCCTGGTTAATGGGTTGGACAATTATTCCCTCAGCTGGCCTAATTCGGTTCCACATCCGGCATATTTCCTTTTCCCAATCTATCTCATTGCCCAAACCATCATTATGCGCCATACGTAGGATGGTACTCCCACCGCCTTGGCCCTCATAATCAATTCCCCTTTTTAGATAGCAAGCAGCAGACGCTTCACAGAGTTTACTAGAATAAGTCGCTAGCACATCCACCAGTTGGGTGCTATCTTCCCGGGTGGAAAAGGCCTCCAGCGCCTGATATAGAGAAGAAATATGCTCCAGGGATCGCTCAGTGGCTTTATGAGCGATGGCCAGCAAGGAATAAGCTATTCCCAGACGTTTGCACAGAGAAATAGCTACCTGGGCCAAGGAAGTCGTTACAAAAAAAACTAGTAGTATGCTCATGTGGCTGGACAGGAAGTGAATAGGAGAAGCTGCGGGGCCTGGATATACCATGCTGGCTCCAAGGGCTGTACAAAGAAATAATCCCAGGGTACCCCAGCAAAATAAACCAGGAAGATATACTGCTGCGGCAATAATCGGGTTTAAAGCATACCAAACAAAATGGCTATCCAACCCACCAGTAGGCAGTATTAAAAAAGCTACACATATTGTCTCTATAATAATTAGTTTCAGGGGAATCATATTTTCTTTTGGGGTATATTTATTATTTGATTCTAAAGATTCCTGTATAATATTTTGATAGAGCGTCTTAATGTCCCAACTATCATAAAGATTTTGAGCAAGAATAGTAGCTACTAAAAAGGATAAAACAACCATTATTTTTACCGTTATAAGTGAGAACGGCGGACCTGCCAGGTAAAAGACGGATGTTAAAATAAATAGAAGATAACGAGTAATAAGGAGGGAATGGCGGATATAGTTCTCAGGATTTATATTATTAGGTTTATCGCCTGGCAGATTGAATCTCAGCCGGTTAAGCATTTTCCATTTTTTTAGTATTATTACAATTTTTCTTTTGGCAACAAGTATTGACATGCTTAGAACCTCCTCATATTCCGGTAGAATCAAATCTATGCCGGAAAATAAATCAGGTTTTTTGTAATTACCTAATTTAAGATAAACTTTTAAATCCTAATCTTCCATCCACCGTAAGGTTGAAAAATGGCCTAGTACTAATACCGGTCATAACAAATCACTCTTTACAAATTTAAGCTGTAATTAAGTTGCTGGGATTGGTTCTATTGAATTATAAAAAACGGCAGATCAACCAGGGGATAATTAACATCCAGCTGAAGTATGAATTATCGGGTTGAAAAATATATCATGCTCAGGTCTGATGTAAATTTATTCCATATTTAATAAAATAAAAAAAGCGAATACTTTTCGCTTTCTTCAATGATTAAACGGTTGGGACAAATTAAAATTAAAAAATATACATATGGTGGGAAAGCTTCATGCAAAAGCTCAGACTTTTGATAATCAACTTTAACCAGAGGGTCCGGCAAGGCATTGTATCTATCTTTATCACCCAAAAGGGGTTTAGCGTAATAGACGAAATGGATTCGGTAACGGATATTGATTATTTACAGCGTATTCAGCCGGATGTAATCCTCTATGGATTAAACGGTTGGGACGAAAAAAGTATTTCCAATATAGTTAACTTGAAAGAAGTTTGCCCCTGTACGATACTAATTGTTTTTTCGGATTTTATTGATAAGTCCCATATATTAGCGTCTATAGCAGCGGGAGTAGATGGTTATTTACAGACCCCAATTCTACCGGCCGATCTGGTGGCCGCTATTGAACTTACCTGTAGAAGTGGCATTTGTTTTTTCCCCGGCTTGGTAAAAGAAATAATGGCTGACGTCCTTCCGACTAGATCTACAAAGTCACCCCCCAATACGCATTCCGCACGGAATTGAACTATGTATATTCGGATCCAAAATTCTCCATACTAATTAATAGTTGTTTTTTCCCCCATTATCTAAATGATCCCGATAAAAGGAGTAGGAAAAATTGCGTGCTTTTTTAGGTATTGATGTTGGATCCGTTACGACTAAAATGGTATTGATGGATGATAAACAAAACTTACTTGATTCACTTTATTTAAGGACCCAAGGGCAACCAACGGCGATCGTCCAAAAAGGTTTAAAAATGCTCCAAGAACGACTAGATCCTGCCTTACAAATCGCAGGGGTAGGTACTACCGGTAGCGGTCGCCTGTTGGCCGGTGCGGTTTGCGGGGCGGATGTAGTGAAAAACGAGATAACCGCACATGCAGTAGCAGCTAGCACCCTAATCCCAGAAGTAAAAACCATTCTGGAAATCGGTGGTCAAGATTCTAAAATCATCATTCTTCGCCAAGGAATTGTTACAGACTTTGCCATGAATACGGTCTGTGCGGCAGGTACCGGTTCCTTTCTCGATCACCAGGCGGCCCGGCTAAATCTACCTATAGAAGCCTTTGGCCCTACTGCACTACAAGCAAAAAATCCGGTACGCATTGCCGGTCGTTGCGCCGTATTTGCCGAATCCGATCTTATTCATAAACAGCAGATTGGCTGTAGTCTGCCGGATCTGCTTTCCGGCCTGTGTGAAGCCTTGGTACGTAATTATTTAAATAACGTAGGAAAAGGCAAAGAAATTCTTCCGCCCGTAGTTTTTCAAGGTGGCGTAGCAGCTAATCAAGCCATGCGGCGGGCTTTTGAAAAAGCTCTTCAATTAGAAATAATCATACCCCCGCATTATGAGGTAATGGGCGCCATTGGAGCCGGTCTAATGGCCCAGGAGGAAATGCAAACGGCTTCAGCCTCTAAATTCCGCGGGTTTGATATTGCGGAGCAAACCTTCACCTCCTCTACTCGCGAATGTAATGGGTGCCCCAATCTGTGTGAAGTAGTCACGCTTAAACTTAACAACCAGGTCCTCGCGCATTGGGGAGACCGCTGTGGCAAGTGGCAAACTACGGTTAAGCAAGTTGAATCTGGCCCTAAATTAGCCGCCGGTTAAGGCTATTAGTCATGATTTAGTCACTGGTAATAAAGGAAAGTTCTTGAATTTATCCGACAAAAGAGATACTATATACAAAAAATGCAATCGAATATTGTAATTTAAGCAAAAATTATATATCAAGGAGGACATTTAATGCGACTCGTTCCTGTATCTGAACTAAAACCTGGAATGATCGTCGGCCGTAATATCTATGGTAACGACTTTCGCTTACTCTTAAACATGGGAGTTTCCTTAACTCCGGCTTTAATCCAACGACTGAAAGAACTAGGACTATACTACATTTATGTTAAAGACGAATTTATTGGCCAAATTGAGGTCCAGGATATCCTTACTGACAAACTTAAAGCGCAATCTTTTATCACCGTACGTAAGTGTTTTGAAAAGGCCAAAGCTGGACCTGATATCGAAATAAGTACGGTTACGAAGCTAGTAAACAATATTTTAGACGAAGTGCTTTCCTTTTCGAACCTGATGGTATCGTTGGTTGACATCCGCCTGAAAGACAGTTATCTTTTATCTCACTCCATTTCTGTTTGCACCTTATCTCTATTAACCGGAATTGCACTCGGTTTCGATCAAATCAAACTGCATCAGTTAGGCATTGGTGCCCTGCTGCATGACATAGGGAAGAGCACCCTAGAGTCAACCTTGCTCAACAAATCGACGCCTTTTACTCCAGCGGAAGAAAAGGTTATACAATCTCACTCCATGCTAGGTTTTGAAATTTTACGGAAAATTCCGGCAATCAGTATCCTCTCCGCGCACGTGCCTTTTCAGCATCACGAACGTTATGATGGAAAAGGTTATCCCCGGGGTATTAATCACACCGAAATCCATCCTTATGCGGCGATTACCGCCATTGTTAATACCTTTGACCAATTAGTATCTCCTCCTCAGGGTAAAGGTGCCTTTCCAGCTAAAGCCCTAGAAATGATTCTACTCGAAAGAGGCCGGGCTTTTGATCCGGAGATTGCCCTAGCTTTTGCGCGGCAAATATCCCCTTACCCGATCGGTTGTACCTTGCGTTTGAGCACCGGTGAACTAGCGGTAGTCCTCCAAACTAATAAAAATCATCCTACCCGACCAACCGTAAAAGTGATAACCAATTGTTATGGCGAAATTCAGTCCGACTTCCCCGAACTCGATCTCAGTCAGGCGGTGACCATAAAAATTGAAGAAGTACTTTCGGAAAACGAACGAAGCCAAGAATTACGCAACTATGCTTAAAAAAAAACGACCCCCCTCACTCACTTTTAGAGTAAGGTCCGGGTCGTAATCAAAAACTCTTTGTTTTTTCTAACTTTTCTAAACCGGGCGACTACCCGGTTTTACGATCGGTAAGCCCTGGGCACAATAGGGACATGTTTCCTCGGTATAAGCAATAATATCTAAGGTCAATACCGCTTCTTTGCGTACCGGAAACTGTACCTTTCCCCCGCTCCGATCCACTAAAACCCCAACCCCGACCGGCTTTCCGCCTAGCTGCCCTACCAGTTCCAGCACTTCTTGCACCGAACCCCCGGTAGTAATTACGTCTTCTACGATCAGCACCTTTTCTCCGGGTTGGAGCCAAAACCCACGACGCAGAGCCATACGGCCGTTTTCTCTTTCGGCAAAAAGACTCCGTACCGAACCACCTAGGGCCCTAGCTACCTCTTGGGCCAACACCACGCCCCCCATCGCCGGGCCAATTACGACCTGTACATCCTCCTTCTGAAACCTCCGTGCTAGTTCCTGGCCGAGTCGGCTGGCATAAGCCGGATATTGTAACACCTGGGCACATTGCATGTACTGGTTGCTATGACGACCGGAAGTCAAACGAAAATGTCCTTCTAATAGAGCCTGCGATTGCCGAAACATGGCCAAGGCCTTTTCCTCAGGTAGAGGCTCAATTAATCTGTTTTCCGGTGGCACTTGATTGATTAACGTAATATCTTTCTCTGATCTATCCTGTGTACTCATATTCACCGGCCCACCTGGTGTGCTGACGCCTACTAAGGTGTGCCATTCTCTCCCTTCCCGTTATCATCATTTACTATTTTAGCACTACCGCATTTTCCATCTCTTCTACGATCGCTTGAGCCGCTGCAGCTGGATTACTTGCGGCGGTAATCGGTCTCCCTACTACTAAGTAGGAGGCCCCGGCTTTAATCGCTTCACCGGGCGTCATTACCCGCTGCTGATCATTACGTTGCGCCCCGGCGGGACGGACTCCAGGGGTAACAATTAAAAACTCAGGCCCACAAGCTTTACGCAAAGCGGTAATTTCCTGCGGCGAAGCTACTACCCCATCCAGCCCGGCTTCCTTTGCCATTTTTGCCCACTCTACAACCTGTTCGGTAAGATCCCGTTCAATCCCGATTTCCTCACGTAATTGCTGCGAGGTAATACTAGTTAAAACCGTCACTCCTAGAATTAAAGGGGACTGCCCTCCCCTGATTTCGGCTTCTTTACGGGTAGCTTCTACTGCGCAGCGCATCATCTCTCGTCCCCCGGCCACATGTAGATTATACATGAACGCCCCTAGACGTGTCATAACCCTTCCAGCCTGCGCTACGGTATTAGGAATATCATGGAACTTTAGATCGACAAAAACTTTCCCGCCCCGTTCATTTAGCGAACGAACGATTGGCGGACCTTCACTATTATACAACTGCATCCCTACTTTAAAAGCCCCAACGAAGGGCTGTAATTGGTCGACTAGCCTTTCTGCTTCGTCACGCGTATTTACATCTAAAGCCACGATAAGTCTATCTTTAGGTGAAAGAAACAACTGCTTTTTTACCTCCTGTATACCTATTTTCTTCCATACAACGACTTTAACGTTTCCAGGCCCAACCAATCAAATGGTTGATATCCTTAATACCATTTTTTACACAGTAAGTAGTGATCCCCTCAATTACTTCCACGGTCGCCCGGGGATTAACAAAATTAGCGGTACCTACGGCTACCCCGGTTGCTCCCGCCAGAATAAACTCCAGGGCATCTTCTGGCGTAGCAATCCCCCCCATACCGATAATCGGTAGATCCACAGCTTGGGCTACCTGCCAGACCATACGCACCGCTACTGGCTTTATAGCCGGCCCCGATAGGCCACCCATAATATTAGCTAGTACCGGTTTACGTGTTTGTACATCAATGGCCATCCCCAGCAAAGTATTAATCAAAGACAAAGCATCGGCCCCAGCCTGCGCCACCCCCTCAGCCATAGCTACAATATCCGTTACATTAGGCGAAAGCTTGGCAATAACCGGTAGTTGGGTGGAGGCCCGTACAGCCCCAATAACCTCCGCTGCCATTACCGGATCGGTACCAAATTGAATGCCTCCCTGTTTTACATTGGGGCAAGAAATATTCACTTCTAGTCCGGCAACTCCCCCCACCTCGGATAAACGACCTGCTACGGCTGCATACTCTTCAACCGTGTTACCTGCGATGTTGACGATCACTGGGGTGCCTATTTCGCGTAAATAGGGTAAATGGTCTTGAACAAAAGCCTCTACTCCCGGATTCTGAAGCCCAATAGCATTCAGCATTCCGGCCGGAGTTTCTACAATCCGTGGCACCGGGTTTCCTAGACGCGGTTCCAGGGTAGTCCCTTTTACGGTTATGGCCCCTAATCGCTTTAAATCAACATAAGGAGCGTATTCGGGTCCAAAACCAAAGGTTCCCGAACCGGTAGTTACCGGGTTAGCCATACGGATACCACCAATCGTTACTGCTAAGTTAACCCGCTCCGCCTCCGAAATCGACTGGGCCCCCAAGCGCTCTTTATCCCCGGCCTTCTCAAATCTAGCCGCCTTAGTGTATTCTACCAAATTATTCAGGCCTGGTCGCATCCAGGATCACCTCTTTTCCCCAAAAAACTGGTCCTTCTACACATACCCGGGCATATTTCCAGTCCTGGCTGGTTAATGCTGCATCAACCCCGAATTGAGCGGGTTGTTTTTTCTGATTTTCCCCATTAGATACGACTTTAACCCGGCAAACACAAGCTAGGCAAGCCCCCACCCCGCATCCCATACGCTCCTCCAAGGATAACTGGAGCGGGATCTGACCGGACTGACATATTTGCCAAATAGCGCTAAGCATGGGGACCGGGCCGCAAGCATAAACGCAAATATCACGCTTAGCCTCCTCCCCGGGATTAACCGACGAATACGACTCCAAGCGTTTTTGTAGCAGATCTACTACTGTTCCCCTTACCCCGAAGGTCCCGTCATCAGTAGCTATTTCCACCCGAGCCTCGGTCTTTTGAAAAGCTTCCTGGGCTAGAAGACCTTCTTGAGAACGGGCCCCTAATAGTACGGTTACCTGGATTCCCTGTCTGATTAAAACTTGGACCAACGGTAACAGAGGAGCGACCCCTATTCCTCCTCCAATGACGATGGCTTCTCTACCTATCAGTTGAAATCCCCGTCCTAATGGTCCCATAACCTCCAGGCATTCACCTTCTGATAAGCGACTAAGTCTCTCCGTTCCCCGGCCAACAACCCGGTAAAGCAGGCTCAAAGTACCCGCTTCGGGATCAATCCCATGTAAACTGAGCGGCCGACGTAGTAAAGGATCCCAAGTATCGCCACAACGTACATGGACAAATTGACCGGGGCGGGCCCGTTGCGACATCTCCGGCGCCAAATAAGTAAGAAGATAGTGGTCGTTGGTTAGCTTCTCCTGCTTTAATATCAGAGCGGAACATGAAAACATAAATCCTACCTCACCTAATTTATTTACTTTTCATTAGAATTTGGTTTTATTATAAAATAAATGCTCATAACTTAATATAGTAAGAACGCAAAACCGTGACGTAAAGAGAATTAATAACCATTAAATTATATCGTTACTATAAATTGGCAATATAATACGTTATTGACAATCGTTACCTTTATTGATAAATTATATACAAAGGCATTTCGCTATTCTGCGCGAAATGTCTGCCTTGTTTTTTAATTAATTACATTTAATGGTTAACAGGGGGATAAAAATGTCCTATAATATATCCGTATATAATTATGAAAACATAATAAAGCATTTGGTCGATCTGGAGGATCAACGGGAAAAACTAGTTGAAGATTTTTTCCCGGAACCTACTCGGGAACGCAATGAATTCATTGAATTCCTGGATGATTATATTCACCAGCTGGAACTTTTTCTTAAAGAATGTCAACATGACTCGACCCCTAGCTACGACCAACTTCCTTTTGTTATCGTCGGTTGTGAAGTAGATGTATATGATCTAGAATACGATGAAATATTTAGTTTTCGCATTGTTCCTCCCTTTCAGTATAATGTGGAAAGCCAGGACGTATCCTGTTTCTCTCCGGTGGGCCGCGCCTTGCTGCTAAAAAAAATCGGCGATATAATTGAAGTTAAGGCCCCTGGCGGTTTGTTTACTTATCGCATCGAAACAATTCGCTTAAGCGATGAACGGTGAAGTTGCTACGCCTCAATAATATGGATCGAGGCCAATCCTTCCCACCTGGCTCGGCCCCTTAGATAATTTGTCCATCCTGCATTACTAGCTGGCCGGCCACCATCGTCGCTACTGGCCATCCCTTTAACTTTTTACCCTCAAAAGGAGAATTCTTCCCTCGGGATACAAAGTCAGCCACCTTAACTACTTGCTCTAAATCAGGATCAATTACGGTTATATCGGCCGCTGCTCCTACCATCAAGCTACCTCGATTCAAGCCAAGAATTCGCGCCGGGTTTACCGTCATACAGGTAATCAACTTTTCTAGGCTCAAAACCTTTTTTTCTACTAATTCCGACCACACCAAAGGCAATGCTGTTTCCAGCCCTGAAATCCCAAAGGGAGCATACCCATATTCACAGTCTTTCTCTTCTAAAGTATGCGGGGCATGGTCCGTGGCAATGACCTCTATAGTACCGTCTACCAGCCCTTCGAGCAGGGCCTGACGATCTTTTTCCGCCCGTAAAGGTGGATTAACCTTGGTAAAAGTACTGTAACCAACTACGGCTTCGTCGGTTAATACGAGATGATGCGGAGTAACCTCGGCACTAACGCGTACGCCTCTGCTTTTAGCCTCGCGAATTAACTGGACCGATCCTGCGGTACTTACGTGGGCAATATGCAGCCGAGCCCCGGTCATTTCCGCTAGCATTATATCCCGGGCCACCATTGTTTCCTCTGCAGTATTCGGGATACCCTGAAGACCTAACAGCATGGACCAGTAGCCTTCGTTCATCTGCCCCTCCGCCGCTAGATTCAAATCCTCGCAATGGGAGATAATTGGCCAATCCCCGATTCGTGCATATTCCAAAGCTAGCCGCATTACCCGGGTATTCATTACCGGCCGACCATCATCGCTAAAAGCCACAGCTCCTCCTGCTATCAAATCCCCCATTTCCGACAATTCTTCACCCCGAGAACCTTTAGTAATGGCCGCAATCGGGTATACATGGACTTTGGCCGTTAGTTGGGCTTGGCGTTGGATAAATTCCAATACCGAGCGATTATCCGCTACCGGTTTGGTATTAGGCATGCAGGCCACGGAAGTAAACCCTCCTCTAGCGGCGGCTCGGGTACCGGTAGCAATGGTCTCTTTACGTTCAAAACCGGGTTCTCGCAAATGAACATGCATGTCAATTAAACCGGGGACTACTAGTTTTCCCTTCGCTTTTAATATAGCGACGGTGTTTTCCGGGTTAATTTCTTCCGTCATTGGCTCTGAATGGTCTTTTGAACCGTCTTTAAGCACCGGAATCAAGGCTGCAATCTTACCTTCCTCGATTAAGATATCCGCTGCTTGATCTATCCCACTGGCCGGATCAACCACTCTTCCTCCCTTAACTAACCACCGCACTGAATGCCCCTCCCTCCATCAACAAGTACAACAACGCCATTCGCACTGCCACTCCATTCGCTACTTGATCGACAATTGATGCCTGCGGCCCGTCAGCTACCTCGGGATCTATTTCCACGCCCCGGTTCATCGGACCGGGATGTAAAATCAAGACGTCTCGACTGGCCAATTTCAATCTTTCCGGCGTTAGCCCATAAAGTTGGTGGTATTCCCGTACCGTAGGAAAAAGACCCTTTTGCTGGCGCTCTAATTGTAAGCGCAATACGTTAATCACATCTGCATCCTTAAGCGCCTCTTCAACTTGATAAAAAACTTTTACCCCCATTTTTTCAATGTCCGGAGGCATTAAGGTAGGGGGGCCTACTACGCATACCTCCGCTCCCATTTTAGCTAATCCCCAGATATTTGACCTAGCTACCCGACTATGCAAAATATCGCCTAGGATAACGACTTTTAAACCTTTAAAGCCACCTCTTTTTTCTCTGATCGTAAACATATCTAATAACGCCTGCGTAGGATGTTCATGGGTACCATCACCCCCATTTATAACGGAGGCTTTAACAATATTAGCTAGATACTGGGCAGAGCCCGAAGCCGAATGACGCAGGATAATCGTATCTACACCCATAACCTCAATCGTTTCCGCTGTATCCCGAAAACTTTCTCCCTTTTGTACACTACTGGTGGAGACCGCCAAACTCATCGTGTCAGCCCCCATATACTTAGCCGCCAGTTCAAAAGAGGTTCGGGTCCGGGTACTGGGTTCATAAAAAAGGGTGGCTACTACCTTACCGCGTAACGTAGGTACCTTCTTAATCTCGCGACCCAGGATATCTTTCATCGGCACGGCGGTATCCAAAATAAGTTCGATTTCTTCGGCCGATAAATCCTGTAAACCCAGAAGATCCTTACGGTTAAGACCCATCTTTTGTCCTTCCTTTCTTTAAATTCATGCCTAAAATCTACAACTTAATCCACCATCTAATACGTCAACCCTCTCCTGACTTGACTGACTATTCTAGAATCTCAATAAAAAACTCCTTACCAGTCGGCAAACTGATAAGGAGAAGAACAAACTCCAGCAAGAGGCCCGGATCGCCCTTATTTTCCTTACCAGCCTCACGGGACCGGTTTAAAGGTTTGGCCTTAAAGCATATCCCTATTCGGTTATCTAAACGGGGTTTTGTAATATGGTGATTTTTCCTCAATTACTACCTCATCTTCACCGTCTATTTCTTTAACTTTAACGTATATCACTTCTCGTTTCGAAGTGGGAACATTTCGTCCCACAAAATCGGCACGGATCGGAAGTTCTCGATGGCCCCGGTCGATTAAAACAGCTAACAAAATCTTCCGGGGACGGCCCAAATCCATTAACGCATCCAGGGCAGCGCGTACGGTTCGTCCCGTATACAAAACATCATCTACTAGTACCACCGTTTTATCCGTAATATCTACGGGCAATTTGGTTTGGTGCACCATGGGTTGAGGTCCTATGGTAGTTAAATCGTCACGATATAAAGTTATATCCAAAACTCCGATAGGTACCGATTCACCCTCGATTTCCTGTATTCCCCGGGCAATTCTTTCGGCTAGGGGTACACCACGTCGCCTAATTCCCACCAACACCAGATCCTTAATTCCTCGGTTTCGCTCAATAAGCTCGTGCGCAATACGAATTAAAGTTCTACGCATGCGGTCTTCATCCATTATCTCAGCTTTGGTTTTGGTTTTAAGATCCATTCTTAAACCTCCTAACCCGTTAACTACAAAAAACTAAAAACCTGCTTCCTTTCGGGCAAGCAGGCACAACATAACTCAAATATCACCACGGTAACAGTATATATGCCCCTTGCCAGTCTCACGGGACTGCATTAAAGGTTGCTTTTTGCCTAAAAACATACTAGGATATTGTTTGCTCTTTGTCAATACACCTTTTTTATTTTTTACCGGTGGTGGCTATGCTAATTATCTGAGATCAATAGTATATTTATACGTTTAGTAGCTGTGATGATCTAAGTTCTTCTATAATTTCCAAAAAGTAATCCGGGGGAGGAACTGAAAATTCAAGATAAGCCCCGAAACGGGGATGTTTAAAGCCTAAAACCCCGGCATGTAAAGCCTGACCCTTCAAGCCCAAATGCGGTCGCCGCGGCCCATACACGGGATCCCCCACCACTGGGTGACCCAAATAAGCTAGATGTACCCGAATCTGATGGGTCCGACCGGTTTCTAAGCGGGCCTCTACCAAAGTATATTCGCCTAAAGGTTCCAGTACTTGATAATAAGTAATGGCCGGTTTGCCGTTACGGATGACCACCGCCATTTTTTTTCGTTCCTGCGGATGCCGACCAATCGGCGCTTCTACCCGTCCACCACTTTCTTTAATCCGACCATGCACCAGGGCTATATACCGACGGGTTACCTGCCGTTCCTTGATTTGATGGGATAAACTTTTATGGGCCTGATCGTTTTTGGCTACCATTAGAAGACCTGAAGTATCTTTATCCAAACGATGTACAATCCCGGGGCGATTAACCCCACCAATGCCCGCTAGATCGGGACAATGCGCCAATAATGCATTAACCAAGGTCCCAGAGTAATTACCCTGAGCTGGATGTACCACCATCCCCACCGGTTTATTCAATACCAGCACATCCTGGTCCTCATATACCACTTCCAAGGGGATCTCCTCTGCTTTAACCGATAGATCTACCGGAGGAGGTATTTCTATTTCCAGAAAATCTGCCCTTGATAACCGGTAGTTGGGTCGAACGGACTGCCCGTTAACCTGAATCTGACCCCCCTTAATTAATTTCTGTATATAAGTCCGAGAAAATTCAGGAAACTGAAAGACCATCCACGCATCAATTCTTTTACCTACATCCTCGACTGCAATACTCCGGGTATACCAACTAGATTTTTTACTATTCATCATTTCAACCACCAATTTATCCGAGTTTTAAAGACTCCCACTTCTATAAGTGGGGGTTACATTATTTTAACTTCAGGTGGAGTAGAGTCTCCATCTGAAGCCTCGATGTTCAGCGAAGCTGGACGAGTTCACTCCAAAGGACGCTTAATCCCTAATAAATTATAGCCTATTAATAAAGCCCCTATAACGATCGCCATATCCGCCACATTAAATACGGGCCAAACGCGAAAATCAATAAAGTCAATAACCTGACCAAAGCGTAGCCGGTCAATTAAGTTGCCTACGGCTCCCCCTACCTCTAAAGCCAAAGCCAGCTGAAAACTACGACTTAAAGTTAAAATCCGACGCCAAAATAAAAGTATCGCGCCAATGAGTAGTAAAGAAACTAAGATAAACAATCCGGTCCAATTGGCCAATATCCCAAAAGCCGCTCCCGGATTTCGTACATGGGTCAAATAGAGTACCCCGGGTAAGATAGCAATCGACTCCCAGGGCGCAAGATAAAGGATCACTAAGTATTTACTGAACTGGTCTAGAAATAGAACCAATACAATTAGTCCCCAAAATAACATGGTTACACCTCGAAAAAATACGGTCAGCATCGTTTAGTCGCTATGTCCTTTTTCGTTCGTACTACCTTAATTCTCATTCTTTCCTTTTTAATGAAGATCCCCGCCACAATCACTGCTGCCGCTAAAAATAGCGAGATAAGTTGTCCATTCAGCATAAAAGGTAGCTTGAGAAAGTTACCAAAATACTGAAGGATTTTAATATCCGTAATCAACATGTGCCCGGCGGTCCAACCTAATATTCCCGCGCCCAGAGCAATAATCCAAGAAAACTTATTCATTAGTACAACTAAAATGCGGCTACCAAATACCACTAGAGGGATGCTAACTAGTAGTCCGAACCAAAGCAAGGCTACTTTTCCCTGCGCGGCTCCGGCTATCGCAATAATATTATCTAAAGACATCACCGCATCCGCTACAATAATAGTCTTAACTGCAGCCCATAATCGATCGGGAGCAGCAATATCTTCTTGTTCCGAATCTACTTCGCTCATTAACTTAATCGCGATCCATACCAAGATTAAACCACCAATAGCTTTTAAAAAAGGAATATTCAACAAGGTTACCGCAAGAGTAGCAAAGATAACCCTTAAACCAATAGCTCCAAGGGTTCCAAACAAAATCCCCTTGGCCTGTAGTTCCTTGGGTAAATTACGACAGGCCATGGCGATCAACACGGCATTGTCGCCGCTAAGTACTAGATCGATTAAAATAATCGATACAACTCCGAACCAGAATACGGGCGTTGATAAATCGGTTAAGGTAACTCCACCGAAACTCCCCACAAATGACTCCTCCTATTTTTTGTCTACTAATATTCACCGGTAAATGTTCGGTCCGTTCGAAAGGCTGTGCCCGTAGCCACTGCTACTTTTTCGCCCGATTCCTTTTCCACTACGATACGATAAACTCCGGTGCGCCGGGTTAATTTTTCTTCCTGGGCAATGGCCCATAAATTATCCCCCGGCTGGGTGGCCTTTAGATAATTAATGCTTACATTTAAGGCCACCGCCACCTTTCCTCGAGAATTACTCGCTGCAGCTAAGGCCATATCTACCAGAGCAAAGATAGCGGCTCCGTGGGTCATACCAAGGGAATTAACCAAACCCGGATTTACTTCTAAACTAGTTTTAGCATAACCGGGATGAATCTCTAAAATTTTAACCCCTAAAAGCTCGGCTAAAGCATCTTTTTTGAATTCTTGGAATAACTGTTCCATAAAATATCGCTCTCCCTACCCCCTAGATATCGGAACATTTATCCGAGTTTTAAAGACTCCCACTTCTATAAGTGGGGGTTACATTATTTTAACTTCAGGTGGAGTAGAGTCTCCATCTGAAGCCTCGATGTTCAGCGAAGCTGGACGAGTTCACTCGGATAATAGACCCTTGACCATGCGTTACGGTTACCCGATGAACAATGGCACACGCTTTCGCCGTCTTAGTACCTCTTGGTATTCCAACAGCATGCGCTGGGCTAGCCGCGTCGAAGATAACTCTTGGGCCCTAGCCCGCGCCGCCACCGCCATTGAATCTAACTGCTTAGGGTCACCGAGCAACTGATTGATTCCGGCTGCAAACGCTTCTAAAGAATAAGGGGTAAGTAAGCCATCGATTCCAGAATTGACCATGTCAGAAACACCGTAAGCATCCACAGCTACCGTTGGAAGGCCGGCAGCCATTGCCTCTACGACCACCAAACCCTGCGTTTCCGTAACCGAAGAAAAAACAAAAAGATCGGCACCATGATAGCAATTGACTAACTCTTGCCCTCCCAGGCGACCGGTAAAAAAAACCCGCTCCACAAGGCCTAATTCTTTGATTAAATGGCGTAGATGTTCCTCCTCTGGACCCTGCGCCACAATAACCAGGACCGTTTGAGGATGCTGCTGCTGGACTAAGGCAAAGGCACGAATTAAAAAGTCTACATTCTTTTCCTTGGTTAGACGCCCAACAAACAATAAAATCCTTTCGTTAGGGCTAATACCCAACTTTTGACGCAAGCAACTAGGATCTCCATGGCTAAATCGTTCGATATCAATTCCAGAAGGAATTATCTCTACCGGTGTTTTTACTCCATAATCCAGTAATAGCTCCCTTATTTTACTCGTAGGGGTAATTACCAAATCACACTGATTACAAAAATAACGGCTGAAATGAACCGTAAACTTACGGGTCAAATTCTGATTAAAAGGTACATAATGAACGTATTGTTCATAAAGGGTATGATAAGTAAAAATCAAAGGAACATTTAAACGACGAGCCTGAACCGCCCCTACCCGTCCCATAATAAAGGGAGTATGCACATGAATTAAATCCAGATTTAACCGCTTAATAAGGGAATTAAAATTTAGCGTAAAAGGTATGGCCAAGGTATAATCTGGATTGGTAGGGGCCCGGAAAGAATGAAAACGGAAAACTCCGGGTTCTTCTTCCTGGTATCCCGGATAACGGGGAGCAAAAATATAAACTTCATGGCCTAAAGTACGTAACTCCCGTGTAAAATCATCAATCGAATTAACAACCCCACTTACATAAGGTTTATAGCTATCTGAAAAAACCCCGATTTTCAACCAAACTCACTCCTTGAAGTTCGTGTAATCGGAAGTTAAACTTATCCGCGGTTATCTTCGTAAAATATGCCATCCGAGCCTTTATAGAAAGGGATTTCTTCTACCACCTCCACTGAGCCCCGGGTTTCATCTAAATCTAGATCACCGTAATAAGCCCCTGACCCAGATCCGGGGGCATGTTCCCCAAAACGGGCCACTTCCTGCCAGATATCCTCGCCATCTACTCCGGTTCCCCTTGACTGGTTCTGCTCTTCTAAATTGGAATACTGCCCGCCGAAAGGAGGAGCAATCACTTTTTCTTCAATAGGCCGAGTTTGATATTCGGATTGCTCGACCTGAGATTGACATCTAAGACATAAATACACGGCGGGTAAAGCTTTTATTCGTTCTCGCGGGATAGCTCGTCCGCATTGACTACAGTTACCATAAGTACCGTCTTCTATTTTTTGTAAAGCTTCCTGTACCTCCGTTAAAAGAAGCTGAACATTGTCCCGTAAGGCTAAATCTTTACTCCGTTCAAACATTTCACTACCTAGATCAGCTGGATGATTATCATAACTGGATAGTTCCCCTATGGAGGAAGCCATGGTCTCTCGTTCTTCAATTTCACCTAAATTTTTTAGTCTTTCCTCCAGTTCCTGTTTTCTTAATAATAATCTTTCCTTTTGCTCCTGAAGATTTAACTTCAAATAGCTTAAACTCCTTCCAGGTAGACCCATGCCGGCCAACAGCCCAGCAGAGGAATATCCCGATTTTGCGTTAATACCCTGGTGATTGAATCCGAGCCTGTACCATCTCCACTATAGTTGCGATAAAGTTTCCGATTAATGGTAGATTGAGTAACACCAACTTTTGTAAGAAATAAAGCCCAATCGCGCCGAGTAAAGTAAAGCCTACTGCGATACCCAAACCACGTGCTACTCCCGCGATAAAATTAATATACAAAAGACGACCGGGACGATTCAGCAAATGGATATATTCCGCCAAATTCATCTTTTCCATTGCCCCCACTAGTTCTTCCACCTTTAGGTACAGCCGACGAACTAGGGCGGACAATTCCTCGCCTGACTGAGCATAAACCATCGTAGTAGACCCTTCCCAAACTGGAGACCGCTCTTTTTTCTCTACCTCACCCGGCATCTGTATCCCCAAGGCCACACACCTTCCCTCTCTATCTAGGTTACCCTGAAAGTCTAATTTATATCTAAGACTTCTCCTATTCTAGAGGGAAATAGTTCTTCGCTTGTTATGTTCCTGAGCGTAATTAAGCTCCATAGCTTCTTTTTTTTCCCAGATAGAGCTTGCAGCCAGCTTTCTTTCCCAGAACTCAATTTTCTTTTGTAGAAAGCGATACCCATCTAGTATTACTCCGTTAGATGCACAAAAAATCACTGATGGCGTCAATAAGGCCACTTTTTTTAGCGACTCCAAAAGAAGTTGTTGATTCGCCACCGGGAAAAATAGTTTAGCGTGTCCCTCAACCATTAAATCCCCGACAAAGAGCCAGCCTTTTTTTTCCTCATACAGACAGATATGGTCCGGGCTGTGTCCGGGGGTGGGCAAAACGCGAAAAAGGTAACGGGGAGTACGCAGTACATTCCCAATCCTTCGGGCTTTAGCCATTACCGGTTGCCCCCAAAGTAACCGCCGTTGCAAACTCATATCGAGATTCTCCCGCGGTTGTCGAATAACAGGCAGCGCTTCCCGATGGGCCCGGATAGGTAAGCTAAATTCCCTTTGTAACAAAGCGTTATTGCCAATGTGATCCTCATGATGGTGCGTATTAACAATCTGCTGCAGATGATATTTTTGACAAGCACTGAGCATTTCTTTACCCAGAAACGCGGGTCCGGTATCCACCAGTAAACCATCGACCAAGAAGGCGTTTACCTGGGCTACAAGGTAATGGAGAAATTTTCTCTGTAAACTAAACTGGATCACATCGTCATACGTTTCAATTCGAAGCACAAGCTCCACCGTTCCTTTACCATTATTCCTTATGCGGACAAGAAGTAGTTAATTAGTCAAAGACTGAATCGGGGCTGGAATCCGACCTCCCCGCCGTGCAAATTTTTTAGACTCAAAAGTATGCAGTGCCATTATTGGACTACTTCCTAATAAACCGCCAAACTCAACCCGGTCCCCTACCTTTTTCCCGGGGGCGGGAATAATCCGCACAGCAGTAGTTTTACGGTTAATCATTCCCAAGGCGGCCTCATCGGCAATAATTGCCGCGATCGTTTCAGCCGTAGTAACTCCGGGTACCGCAATCATGTCTAGACCTACCGAACAGACACAGGTCATGGCCTCTAGTTTATCAAAAGTTAAGGCTCCCACTTCTAGGGCACTGACCATCCCTGCGTCCTCACTGACCGGGATAAACGCCCCACTGAGCCCTCCAACGTAAGAAGAAGCCATGGCCCCACCTTTCTTAACCGCATCATTAAGCAGGGCCAGAGCCGCAGTTGTCCCGTGCGTGCCACATTTCTCCAGCCCCATGGCTTCTAGGATATCCGCCACACTATCGCCAATGGCCGGGGTTGGAGCTAACGATAAATCTACGATCCCAAAAGGTACCCCCAATCGTTCGGAAGCCCTACGCCCAATTAATTCTCCCATACGGGTAACCTTAAAAGCAGTTTGTTTTATCGCGCTGGCCAGAGTGCCAAAATCTGCCTCGCCATACCGACGAACCGCATCCAAAACCACCCCCGGGCCACTTACCCCGATATTAATCGCACATTCCGGTTCACCTACGCCGTGAAAAGCCCCCGCCATAAAAGGGTTATCTTCCGGTACATTACAAAACACCACCAATTTGGCGCAACCTAGACCATCACGCTCTGCCGTTAATTCGGCAGTTTCCTTGATAATTTCGCCCATTTTCATTACTGCATCCATATTAATTCCCGCACGGGTACTGGCTACATTAACTGAGGAACATACCCTTTCCGTATTAGCTAGAGCCCGGGGGATACTATTAATTAAAGTCAAGTCCCCGCGGGTACAACCTTTGTGCACCAAGGCCGAAAAACCACCGATGAAGTTCACGCCTACTTCTTGAGCGGCTCTTTCCAGAGTATGGGCCAAAGCCACATAATCCTCGGCCCCGCATCCTTCAGCGATTAACGAAATCGGGGTTACGGAAATTCTTTTATTTATTATAGGTATTCCATAATCTCTTGACAATTCCTCCCCAACCGTTACCAGATTTCGAGCTAACCGAACAATCTTCTGGTAAATCCGCTGACCCAAGCGGTCAAGATCCGAATCAACGCAATCCCGTAAACTAATCCCCATCGTTATCGTCCGAATATCCAGATTCTGCGCATCTACCATGCGAATCGTCTCTAATATTTCTTCTGGACTCAACGAAACTGGCACTAATCATCTCCCCTTGTCCCTAATTTTCCAAGCATATTCTCCCGGTTAAATACGGTGCATAAACCGAAAAATATCTTCATGTTGCGCCGTTACCTTAACCCCTAATTCCTTTCCTTTAGCCTCCAGGCGTTGCTGTAATTCTGCCAGATCAACCCTCGCCTGCGCCAGATCTACGACCATAAACATAGCAAAAAATTCCTGCAAAATTGTCTGACTAATATCTAAAATATTAACGTTAGCCTCCGCCAGTATGGTACTGATCCCGGCAATAAGCCCCACACGATCCTGACCTAGTACCGTAACAATGACTCGGTTTCCATCTATAGTCGGTTGACCAATCTTAGGGGTAAACTGAACATTCCCTCCGTTTGCGTCAAACATTAGCTTTCACCTTCCTAACCTAAATCGCAAATTAAAACAAGGCAGCTTTGGACAGGCAAATATAACTTCCTCCAGGCTTTTACCAGGAATGCCCTCTCCTCCGCCGCCTTATAAATACTATACAATTATCTATTTTATCCATTAATTGCCTTATACTACTAAGCTACTCGTCCTTGGTTCCCAATTCCTGCAATACCTCAATACATCGCGGACAGAGGTGGACCTGTGATTCTAATTTTTCCGTGTTTTCATTAAACTTCCAACATCGAACACATTTCATCCCCGCTGCCGGTTGCACCCCTACTTTCAGTCCTGGTAATTCCTCGGATGTATAGGCCTCTGCTGGTGCTTCCACCCCTGGTTTTTGTAAATTGGCTTGCGAAACGATAAAAATATCCGCTAAATCTGGTAAAAATGAAAGCAAGAAGCCATACAGCGGACGGTCAGGATAAAGGGTTACCGCTGCTCCTAACGAATGCCCGATGGCCTTTTGCTGCCGGGCCAATTCTAAAGCCTTGGAAACTACCTCTCGTACCTCCAGCAACCGATCCCAGCGCCGCTCCAATTCTACATCTAGATAACTTTCCTTCACTTCCGGCCATCCGGTCATTTGTACCGATTCCGGCTTACCCGGTTCATCCGGTAAAAACCGCCAAATCTCTTCGGTCGTAAAGGCCAATATCGGTGCCAGTAATCGTACTAGCACCTGGATTACCTCATAAAGTACCGTCTGTGCGGCTCGGCGTCCACGGTCCTCCGGCAGGGAGGTATAAAGACGATCTTTAATAATATCCATATACAGGGCGCTCATTTCTACGGCACAGAAATTATGAATACTATGGTAAACCAAATGAAATTCATAGTTATCGTAAGCGTCCGTAACCCGGCGTATAAGTTTGTGTAGTTTGAGTAAAGCCCACCGGTCTAACTCATTCATCTGTTCAACGGCCACTCGATCCCGGGCGGGATCAAAATCATACAAATTACCCAGGATATACCGACAAGTATTACGTATTTTCCGGTACGCTTCCGTCATCTGCTTTAGAATACTCTGGGAAACCGCAATATCATTCTTATAATCAGAGGAAGACACCCAGAGTCGTAAAATATCTGCGCCCATTTCCTTAATTACATCTAGAGGACTGATTACGTTACCCAACGACTTGGACATTTTCCGTCCTTTTTCATCGACCACATAGCCATGCGTTAAAACCGCTCGATACGGGGCCAATCCTCGTACCGCTACTGACGTAGACAAAGAAGAATTAAACCAGCCCCGATGTTGATCGCTTCCTTCTAGATACAAATCTGCCGGCCAGGATAGATCCGGGCGCTGTTCTAGTACACTGAAATGACTACTACCCGAATCAAACCAGACATCCATGATATCCTTTTCTTTCCGGAACTCCGAGTGTCCACATTCAGGACACTGATAACCAGGGGGCAGTAAATCAACTGCTTTCCGGATAAACCAGGCGTCAGACCCTTCCTGCCGGAAAATTTCCTGTAAATGCGTAATCGTTTCATCATTAATAACCACATGGTCGCATGACTGACAATAAAAAATCGGAATCGGCACCCCCCAGGTCCGCTGGCGTGAAATACACCAGTCACCCCGGTCAGCCACCATATTATAAATACGGTCACGTCCCCAGGCCGGAATCCACCGCACCTGATCAATTTGAGCTAAGGTCGCTTGTCGGAATCCATCAATTGAAGCAAACCATTGCTCCGTGGCCCGGTAGATCACCGGTTTTTTACAGCGCCAACAATAAGGGTACTGGTGCTCCACCGTGCCCTGCTGCAACATCTTCCCGGCTTCTACCAGGTCGGCTACGATAGCTCGGTTAGCCTTCTCGTAAAACAGACCTACGTAAGGACCACCTTCTTCGGTAAAGTGTCCCTGGTCATTGACGGGTGACACAACCCCCAAATCGTAAACTTTACCGACCAGAAAGTCTTCTTGACCATGACCTGGAGCCGTATGCACACACCCGGTACCCTGTTCCAGGGTTACGTGTTCCCCTAAAATAACCAGGGAATCTCTAGACATAAACGGATGCCGGCAAACTACTTTTTCTAATTCCTGGCCTATAAAAGATTGGAGCACCTGATAATCTTCTATTCCTGCTTCTTCCATCACGGATTTTAATCGTTCTTCAGCTATCACGTATTTCTCTACGCCTACCTGTACCAGAACATAACGAAATTCAGGGTGTAAAGAAATTCCTAGATTCGCCGGTAGCGTCCAAGGTGTGGTCGTCCAAATAACCACAAAAGCATTCTCTTCCGCAAATAAACCTTTGGCATCCTTAACCGGAAACTTTACGTATATAGAAGGAGAACGCTTATCCTGATACTCAATCTCTGCTTCAGCTAGAGCGGTTTCACAATCGGCACACCAATAAACTGGTTTTAACCCTTTATAAATATAGTCTTTTTTAGCCATTTCCCCGAAAACTTTAATTTGTTCTGCCTCAAAATGGGGATCTAAGGTTAGATAAGGCCGATTCCAGTCGCCTCTTACTCCCAGTCGTTTAAACTCCTCCCGCTGAATATCAACGAATCTCAAGGCATAATCATGACAGTGCCGGCGAAATACCGCCACGTCGGTCTCCTTGCGATCTAGGCCCAAATCTTTAATGGCTTGTTGTTCAATTGGCAGACCATGCGTATCCCAACCAGGAACATAAGGGCAATCATAGCCCCGATGCGAATAGTATTTAACGATAATATCCTTTAATACTTTGTTTAAAGAAGTTCCTAGATGAATATGCCCGTTAGCATAAGGAGGGCCATCATGTAAAACAAACCGGGGCCGGCCTTGATTAATTTCCTGCACCCGGTGATAAATATCTATCTTCTCCCAAAATTGTAAGATCTCTGGCTCTCGTTTCGGCAGATTGGCACGCATAGGAAATTTAGTCTGGGGTAGATTTAAGGTTCGGTCATAATCCATAATTTCACCTCTTTTGGTTAAATGCCTGCCTGTTGGCAAAGGCTATGGTTGGGTTTTATGTAAAAAACCTCCCATCCGCTTCTAACGCCGATGGGAGGCGTTCTCCCCTAATTGTTCTTCATTATACGGCAAAATCCAGCGGGATGTCAAGAATTGACACGCCGAAGCACTTCTGCCGCGGATATTCCAACTAATTGGACAATCTTCTGGCGCGAAGTAGAACCAGTAATAAGAGAGACCGCAGAACGTGGGAGCCTAAAATATTCGGCTAAAAAACGTACTAAAGCGGCATTGGCCTCTCCTTCTACCGGAGGCGCGGTCAAACGAACTTTAAGCGACTCCTCCATCCATCCTACTACTTGATTTCGTGAGGCCCGAGGTTGCACTCGAACCTTTATCTGTACACCACCGGCGTTTTCTTTGATTCGGGTCAATTGAGCTACTCACTCCTAATATATTATACCAAATTAATTATTCTGACGAATCATCTACAGGAAGATTCTCCACCATTTCAAGTTGGGCCTTAAGAAAAGCGCGCATCTGGGCACGAAATCCGGCTAAAGACTGTCTTAATTCAGATTGCTCTTGTTCGATAGCCTCTTTTTTGCTTGCCGCCTGACGTATAATATTTTCCGCCTCGGCCCGGGCTTCACGTAACAATAACTCTGCTTCCCTGGCTGCGTTCTGCTTTAACTCCTCCGCCGTTTTTTGCGCCATTACTAACGTACTATTTAAAGTCTCCTCCAGGTTACGGTATTGCTGAATCTGATCCTCTTTCCGTTGTAAAACATCCTCTAATTCCAATTTTTGTCGTAATATGGTTTCATAATCCCGCGCCACCTGATCAAGAAAACTATCTACTTCATGTTCATTATAACCACGCATGGCCCTACGAAATTCTTTTTTATTAATATCCACCGGGGTTAACATAGTAATTTCACCCCTTATCAACATAGTTAGGATAAAGCACCTAGCGTATAACCGGCCGGATGCAATCTTTGTATAGAAGCCCAATCATCAGGATTTACGGTATACATTTGCGTTTCCCTCACCGCCAGATCCAGATACTTCCTATATAAACGCACAATCTGGGCCACGTTTTTTTCGGCATAAGACTGAATTTCTAGGCGAAAACTAGCTAGACCAATATTAACTAACCAAGGTAAAAGAGAAAGGAGGCACAGTTGATAAGGAAAATAAATATGGGAACGCCCAAACTGATCTACTTCTACCGGGTAGTGATGGCCTACTTCATCTTTTAAGTCCACCCTCGGACCCCGGACTTGAAGGGTTTGCAGCAGGTCAAAATCTAAAACCATCCCGGTTAGAACCCCATGGGTAATTATTTCGGTTGAAAAACGGGTGTGCTGCAATAATTTTTCCAAGGAGGACGACGATACTTCTAACGACACCGTGCCCTGGATTAAGCCCAAAGCTGCCGCCTGTTCCATGGCTAGGCTATTAGCTAAATTTAAAGAATAGTCCCCGTAAAGGGGTAAATCAGTTAATTGACGGGCCAACCGAGCCACCCCCCAATTACTGACCATCAAACCATCCAGGGACAACTGCCCCAGTTCCCCAAACCAACGACGTAGCTCTCCCATTTCACGCCGCTTGGTGATCTTAGGCGTAATAAGGACCAACCGGGCTCCGGCCGCCTTCGTTTCCTCCTGGGCCACCTGAACTTCCCGACGTCCCCATAAATGAGCCCCGGCTGTTGTAACCTCACCACCTACATATACGGCATCAGCTCCCGCTTCTAAGGCTGCCCTTAAAGCGCCCAGAGAACCGACCCGCACCGCCAGTCGGGGGGAAGGAACTGCATCCGGAGAAGCGTTAATCGCTTTGGCCTCAAGATTGAAATTTGGTTTATTCTGGCAAACCTCTATTTCCGTTAAATTAGGGATGGGAATAGGGCGTCCCGGAAAATGTGGCTCTCGCTCTCCGGTATAGCTAAACACCGCTGCACTAGTCCGATCAAGAGCCTGACCTGGAGTATAATCACGGACACGATACTGTAACATTTCCTCCCACACCGCCGGGTCCATCCGATAACTCTGTGGGTCTTCCCAATAGCGATCTACCGCTTCACGATAAGCCCGTACCAGTGGAGCTAAATAAGTGCCTTCTCGCATCCGTCCTTCAATCTTAAAGGAAACAATCCCGGCCTGTATCAAATGTGGTAGATAGGGATAAAGACATAAATCTTTCATAGCCAGGACATAAGGCCCGGGAATCGTTAGGGTCTGGTTATCCAATAAATTAAGGGCTTGATATTGCCAACGACAAGGCTTAAGACACCGGCCCTGATTACTACTTTCACCAAAGATTAAAGAACTGGTCAGGCATTGCCCGGTATGAGCTACACAAAGATCACCGTGAACAAAACTCTCTAATTCCATCCCACTTTCACGGCCTAACCAGTACACCTCTTCTAGACTTAGATCCTTCGATACAATTACCCGTTTGAAGCCCATTTCCTTCAATTGCCATAAACTTTCAAGGTTATGGATGTTAGCTTGTACACTAGCATGAAGGGGACGCGTTAACCCCATCTGCTGGACCAAATTCACCACGGCTAGGTCCTGGACAATTAGCGCATCCACCTGTATTTTTTCTAAAAACTCCAGGAATTCACGTAGTTCGTCTAAATCTTCCTCATAGTACAAATTGTTTAAAGTAACATAAAGACGAACGCCGTACTGATGTGTATACTCAACCGCATTTTGTAATTCGGCATCGGTGAAATTAAACTCAGAACGCCACATACGCATATTTAATTTCTTGCCGCCTAGATAAACAGCATTGGCCCCGGCCGCGACTACCGCTTCCAGAGCCTCCCAACGACCAACTGGAGCCAGAACCTCAGGTTTTTGCCGGGGGACCCACTCCGTTTGGCCACTCACTTTTTGTAAAACCACAATGACTACTCCTGTCCTATATTTAAACTTGAGGCTACTGCGAAACGATTAGGTCTACCGCTAAATTATTAAGCTTACTTACCCTATATACTCAACCAATCCTCAGTAACTAATACATCACTAATACCAATAGACGAATAACAATACTCTTGGCTAGTATGATTGCTAATAACGCCACTAAAGGCGAAAAATCAATCATGCCGGTTGAGGGCATTAATCGCCGAAAGAAACCTAAAATGGGCTCAGTTATGTCGTAAATTACTTTAATTACTGGTTGATAAGGGTTATGCCGTACAAATGATAGTATACAACGAGCAATAATTAGCCAGCTTAATAATTCAAACGCTAGATTAACCAGACTGATTAGACCCATAATATCTCCTTATCCAAAATCTCTCTTTTAACCGCGTAACTCCCGAGAACGGGCTGTAGCAGCCATGACCGCATTAATCAAGGTACCGCGTAAACCACCTACCTCTAAGGTATGTAATCCGGCAATCGTCGTTCCCCCTGGAGAAGTAACTTGATCTTTTAAAACGCCGGGATGTAATCCGGTCTCTTTTACCATATGCGCAGCTCCAGCTATAGTCTGGGCCGCCAAACCGAGGGCAATTGGACGGGGTAAACCAACGCAAACCCCGGCATCAGCTAGGGCCTCGATGATTAAATAACCATAAGCCGGACCACTTCCACTTAAACCAGTAACGGCATCCATCTGGCTTTCCGGCACCGTAAATACTACGCCAATTGCCTCGAAAATAGATCGTGCCTGCGCTTCATGCTCCATCCGGGTACAATTTCCAAGCGCTAAGGCCGTTGCCCCGTATCCAATCATCCCCGGTGTATTGGGCATTGCGCGGATTACCGGCATACGCGACGGAAGTAACCCTTCGATAAAATCCACCGAAACCCCGGCTGCGATCGATACTACCAGAGGAAATGTTCCGGCCTCGAAGTTATGGAGCTCTAACCCGCGTAAAACCTCTTCAAGATTTTGAGGCTTAACCGCTAGAATAACTATTTCCGAGTTTTCAAATACCCAGCGATTAACCTCACTAACCTGAATCCCAAATTGATTGTGTACCACGGACAAGCGCTCCAGATTAATATCACTAGCTAATAAATCACCTGGATCGGCGCCGGCTTTTAATAGCCCACGGATCAAAGCCCCAGCCATTGCCCCGGCCCCGATAAAACCTACTTTCAGCTTCATCCCTGTCACGCTATTCCCTCCTAGGCCTGTTTATCCCTTCCTAAACCCAACCAGGGCAGCGGCGATTGATACCACCCTGGTTTTTTGGTCTCATTCATAATTTCCACGTTATACGGTACAAATAAAAAGACCCCTTCACCAATCTTTTGTACATGTCCGTCCAGAGCATAACATGCCCCACTAATGAAATCAATTATCCTCTGGGCCACCTCATTATCCGACGTTTCCAGATTAATTACTACCTGCCGGCGGTTCTTAAGATGATCGGCAATAGCTTGCGATTCTTCGAAACTCAACGGTTCCGTAATTACTACCCGCAGCTGTTTAGCTGTATGTAAACTTACCACGTTTCCCTTACGGGAATATAAAGTTTCTTCCGGCTTGTTGCTTTTTTCCGATACGGTTTTTTCCTCATACACCGCTTCCGTTTCCTCATCATAGGGTTCACCTACCCCGAGAAAATCCATTACTCGATCTACTAATTTACTCATAGGTTAATCCTCCTCTCAACGACCCCCAAAGATACCGGTGCCAATTCGAATTAAATTTGCCCCTTCTTCAACCGCGATTTCAAAATCATTGGTCATACCCATAGACAGATACTCCATTTGTACTCCGGGAAGATCCTTTTCAGCCAGATTTTCATATAAATGACGTAACGTGCGAAAAACCGGCCGAATACTTTCTGGGTCACCCAGAGGGGCAATGGTCATCAAACCCTTAATTAATAAACCATCCAACTGGGTCACCTTTTTAATAAAGGGAAAGAGTTCATCTGTCGCCAAACCTCTTTTGGTCGATTCACCAGAAACATTAACCTGCACCAAAGCCTTTACTGGGCGGCCGAAACGTTGTGCTTGACGCGAAATCTCCAGGGCTAAAGAATCCCGATCTAAAGAATGAATTAATTCGACTTTATCAATCACCGACTTAACCTTATTGGTCTGTAAAGATCCGATTAAATGCCATTGCACTGGACCCTCTACCAGAGGATATTTCTTGATAAATTCTTGTACCCGATTTTCTCCCAGGATATTAATGCCCGCTCCCACCGCCTCACCAATCCGTTCCGGGCCGACAAACTTAGTGACCGCTATAATCTGTACCCGGTCTGAATCTTGTCCTGATCGTTCGGCTGCTTCATTAATTCGTTTTTTTATCTCGTCTACCTGTAAGGAAATTACCTCACTTTTTAGCATATCTCTGTTTCACCTTAATCTTATACTAATGCAACTAATATAGCCGTATTCCTTCCTCCACCAAGCGAGGGTTAGTAACAATAACTTCACCCTCTTTAAGCCCTTTAACTACCATTTGTTTCTCCATCGCCCCAACCACTTCTACTGGTTTCCACTCGATCCAACCTTTGCGTAATATAAAGAGACCAGGAACTTCCTCCCGATACACTAGGAACTGATGCGGAATGACAAATCCGGTCCAACTTTGCAGTATTAAATCGCCGGACACTTTCCTTTGATGCAGTAAATCCTCTCTAAAATCAGCAAACTCCGCTATTATTCTTATTCGCTCCGCGTCCTTTTGGATCGCTTTTATCTTTAACTTTACCGCCTCCGGTGCGTTAGAAAGACGAATACTTAAAACCTTACCAACTTTTTGTGCCTCGTTGATCTGATCAGGAGATAATTCCGAAGTTAAGACTTCTATTCCTAAAGTCGTATTCGTTAAATTATTTACTACTCGCGCTAAAGTCACACCTGGTTCTACCCATTTACCCGTATGCGTCCTAGTGCCGGTATCTAATTGGTCTAAGCGCTCCCAATCGAAACTAAAATATTTTTCCTCCGTTAAAAGCCCTTCCCATCCATCTAAATGATAACAAACTAAACCGGTATACGGAGATACTATATAGGATTCGGTCCGCGGCAAGGTCACCACGGAACTGCTCATTTTACCCAAAATTTCGCCTTTTCGTACCCGCTGGCCCTCATTAACTCCCGGATAAAAAACACCGCCGATACTCGACGTTATTAAGGCCTCATTACAAAGTACCATGGCTTCTACCGGTAGCGTAGCCTGTAATACGCCGGTATTAACCACGGTAGTTTGCGCTAATTTCGTAATAAGCAGCGATCGACTCCAGCGTACTCCTCCCCATACCATTAGCCCCACAATCAGGACTACCAATAATAAAAGTGAGATCCGCCGGAAGGCCCGACGTCGAACGGTTCGTTGTCTCCGCGCACGCGGAGAAATATATCCCATCGTCTCTCTCCAGTCTATTCCCATATTAACCTCAGGCCGAAAGCCTGTCAATCCTTAAAGCAAGGACCGCAGCCATACGGCCTGTCTCCTGTCCTTCAGCGGCACGGTATGAGTAAAACCAATCTTGGTGACAACGCGTACAAATCCCCGCTATCCAAATGTTGGCAGCAAGTACTCCCCCTGCCATTAAAGTTAATCGGTTGGCCTCCCATAAATTCAAATAAAACCGATTACTAATCGTTCCGACCTGGCTGATCCGGGCCCTATCCTTAAGGCTAAAGGCAGCGGTAAACTGGCGCCAGACCGACCGGTCAACTTCATAACAACAAGGACCAACTGAGGGACCTATTCCAATCAGGCAGTCCCTGGCCTTTGTCCCAAAAGAAGCCGATATCTGCTGCAAGGTTTGTGCTCCAATTTGGGCCGTGGTCCCCTTCCAGCCGGCATGGGCCAAGCCAATGGCCTGGTGTACCGGATCCAGAATATAAACTGGTACACAATCTGCATAAACCGTACATAAAGCTAGATCGGTTTCCTGTGTTACCAGGGCATCCACCCCGGGAAGAGCACTGCTTAGATCCTGTACTCCAGCGCCGGCATGCCTCCCAGTAACCACTTTGACCTGATTACCATGTACCTGAGCGGGCACGACCATTCTCTCGCTCGATACGGCTAAGGCGGTTGCTAATCTTTGCCGATTTATCCGTACCCGATCGCTATCATCGCCAACATGGAGACCGATATTCAGACTCTCGTAGGGGCCCTGACTAACTCCCCCTTTACGGGTACTAAAACCGTGTTGTACTATACCACTACGTTCAAACGCTTCTATAACCAGATAGTCTATTCCCTCGCGCTGGCGCCAGGCCCAGCCCATTCCTAATTCTAGCTTCATAATAGTAACCCCTACATCCCCTTAATTTTTCCTCGCGCCATTTATAACTTCTTCTATATTTTCAATCTAATTCCTGCTCCTGATAGCTCTGGTCCCACAAAAAACAGGAAAATAGTCACGCACTGCTTTATTGTATTATAAAAAAACCAGGCTGATACAGCCTGGCCTAAAGACATCTATTAGGCATCTAAATAGCACGCGTGATCAACGATTATTCATGAAGAGCCTGACCAATCATCCTCTTTCTCATTACGATGACGTACTTCGGTAAATCCTGGGAGATCAACCAGGATAACATCGACCCCAATTTTAATTATACGTTCCCAGGAAATTTCGAGATCCTCATTGCGGCCAAAAAAACCGAGAATTTTACCAGTGCCGGGAAGGACAATAGATTTAATGCGACCGAGTTCTACGTCCAGATCAAAGTCCTTTATCATTCCCAGGCGACGACCATCAACCACATTAACCACATCACGCATCCGTAAATCTGAAACCCGGACCATATTTACTTCACCTCCCGACCCCCTTATCTAAATATATGAGGCAGCCGGGCATTATGTGTCTACTCTGTCCCTACTTTACCATTTAAAGTGTACCAATCCCAAACCTTAAAACGAACGGACAGCGGAGAAGGATTATTTAATTTTTCCTCCTCCCAAGGATTTGGGGGCGTGGGGGCCATTACCGGACTAGTGGTATCCGCTTCTTCCGTTCCCTCAATCACATAACCTTTTTCTAAAATAGGCGTTCCAGAACCTTGTACAAAACATAAAGGAGGAAACAACACACACCACCAATTTCGACCGGCTCCCTGCCCCAGTAAAATGCGTAAAGCTTGGTAGGAACCGGCTGGAAGTACTGTTTCTCCATACGCTCGCAAGGGAAATGCGAATACACCAAACTCACACCTAACCGAATATGGTTGGCCGGCACGAGTGACTTCCTCCTGCGCGACCGCTTGAATGCGGTCTAGGTTCTGGAGAATAATTCCTTTGGCTGCTTCGGGTCCCGTAGTTTGAGCGAGCATAGGCTGTAATTCGCCTAAAACCTTATCACGCACCTGCAACTTTACGGCCTGGTCCAACCTTAAATCACTGTTAGCTACCACATGAAAACGGATCCACTGATCATAAACAAAAGCGGTCTGGGCTGGAGGTATATGTGATCTAAAGACTAAAAAGCTAAGCGTTAGGATTAAAAGTAAACTCATCCCTAACGGTATGAGTTTACAGCTGCGTTGTTTATTCGTCAATGCCCATTTACTCCTTCCCGTGCTAGACGTATTTGCGCATATGATATAAAGCTGCTTTCTCTAAGCGGGAAACTTGGGCCTGAGAGATACCAATCTCTTCTGCTACCTCCATTTGGGTTTTTCCTTCAAAAAAGCGTAAACTTAAAATTAACTTCTCCCGATCACTAAGTTTATGCAGCGCCTCCTGAACCGCAATTTCTTCTAACCAATGAAAATCATGATTACGCTCATCCCCGATCTGATCCATAACATAAATAGGATCACCGCCATCATGGTAGATCGGTTCAAAAAGAGATATTGGTTCTTGTATTGCATCTAAAGCAAACACAACTTCTTCACTCGGCAAACCTAATTCCTTGGCGATTTCCATTATTGAAGGTTCACGGGAGTTTTTGCTGACCAACATATCCCGGGTTTGGAGCGCTTTATAAGCTACATCACGTAGGGATCGACTTACCCGAATCGGGTTGTTGTCCCGTAGATACCGTCTGATCTCTCCAATAATCATGGGTACGGCATAGGTAGAAAACTTAACGTTTTGTTCCAAATCAAAATTGTCAATCGCTTTAATTAAGCCAATGCAACCTACCTGAAACAAAGCATCTACATATTCCCCTCGATTGGTAAAACGCTGAATTACACTAAGTACCAACCGCAAATTCCCGTTTACCAACTTTTCTCGCGCTTGACGATCGCCACTTTGTACTTCCTTGAACAACACTCGCATTTCACTATTTTTTAATACCGGAAGCTTAGAAGTATTTACCCCACATATCTCGACTTTATTGATAATCATACTGAACCCTCCAGAACCGTTCAACTAGATTGTATAAGAAGGTTATTTAATGGTCTGATTAAGGTGTTCAGTCTAATTATCCCCTGCCGCTTCTTTTTTATACGAAATTCTTGTCTACTGAATTAGAGGACCGGCTCTGTACTTCGGGTCCCTGTGTACAACTAGAAAAAATAAAACACCTGGCTAATATATACCAGATGTACTTGGTTAAGAGATTTCTGGAAAATGGAAAAAATGGGATATTCATCGCCTTCCTACACCTACGGGCCTTGAGAAAAGGAACTTCTCGCCGATTTGGTTAAACTCTATTCCATGCGAGCTATTTCTTTACGCAGCCTTTTAATAATCCGTTTCTCTAAACGAGAAATGTAAGACTGAGAGATACCCAGCAAATCAGCTACTTCTTTCTGAGTTTTTTCCTTGCCTCCATGTAGACCAAACCGCAACTCCATAATCTTTTTTTCCCGAGGGCTGAGTTTAAGCATGGCGGTCTGTAGTAATTTTCGATCGACTTCGTCTTCCAGGGTTTTGTAGATAATATCGTTCTCGGTCCCCAATACATCCGATAAGAGCAGTTCATTGCCATCCCAATCTACATTGAGTGGTTCATCAAAAGACACTTCAATCCGGTTGCGACTATTACGGCGAAGATACATTAATATTTCATTTTCAATGCAGCGGGAGGCGTAAGTAGCCAGTTTAATCCGTTTTGATACATCAAAAGTATTTACCGCTTTAATCAATCCTATAGTTCCAATAGATACTAGGTCTTCAATGCCAATGCCGGTATTTTCGAATTTTCGGGCAATATATACGACGAGCCGTAGATTTCTTTCAATCAGCACACTTTTTACCGCCTGATCGCCGGTTTCTAACCGGGCCAATAAAAAAACCTCTTCGTCAGAACTTAAAGGTGGCGGTAAAGCCTCACTACTGCCAACATAATATATTTCAGCCCAAATTCCTAGCCGCTGTAATAACCTTAATAAGGTCAATTTGAAGGTCCAGCGTAACTTAATCCACCAATTATTCCATTTGACGATAACCGGATCACGCTGGTTATCGGCCATTTCTGGTCCCTCCCCCGGCTTATTTCTTGATTAAGCGATTGCCGACTGTAACAAATCAGGATGCAATAAAGCTTGATAGGAGCCTTTAGGGCAAAGTGGTTTATGATAGATGCCCAGTACTACATTCCGCGTCGTTACCCTTTGATCATTCACCTCAAAACTTATCTCGTCCGGCCGTAGACCAAGCAACATTCCATGGTTCTTACCGATCGACGAAAAGGGTATGAGTCGAAAACGGCTCGACCACACCGAATTAGATATCTCCTCCGCTATTTGTTTTAAATCGATCTCCTGGGAATGCTGAAAGAGGCTTTTTAAGTCATCCGGTAAAAAAGGTTCAACCGCAGTATACTCCGCGATAATCACCGGAGCCTGCGTTAATGGATCTTTAAGCTGATTGCCAGTATCTAGTAAAGCAGAAATCGTTAAATCCCGTCCTCCCAGGCAAATAGTAAGGGGAACCTGAAAAAAGTTTCTGGCTAATACTCGCTTTACTAAAAGCATGCCCCATTTCCCTAGTACGACGGCAGCTGCCAGGGCAACAAGTAACCAAGCAGAGGAAATATTGATCAAGCGCAGCCCCAAACGGTTTAAGGTTCCAAAGAATTCCGGATTGGTTGAAAGGAGATAAATTCCTCCTAACATAGCCCCCCCCATAGTAAAAGCGACAAGGTAAAAGTAACCACAAGCCTGCAAAAACTTTAAAGGCGTAAGCGGGGCAAAGGCCACACCTACGATTACCAGCGATAAAAGAAAGCGAAACAGCAGACTGTAAAGAAAGTTTAAGCCGGGAATAAGCAAAGCTATACAGTAAAAAGCCCCTACGAAAGCCCCAGCTAATAGACGTTTTTGACTGGCTGGGATATGCCCCAAGCGTGCCGTGGCCCATAGGATTGCGTAATCCATAATTAAATTTATTAGAAACACCACGTCCAAATAGATATAAGGCTGCCCCATTCTAACCCTCTCCTACCAACCTAGGGACTTCCGTATCTTTATTATGTATATGGAGTTCTTTCCAGGATCAGTACTAGCTCAGTCACCATTATTATTATAGATCACCTTCCTTACAAAATTTGTCATTATACGTTTGCCTAACCACCGATTTCTCTACAAAAAAACCAGCCGAGATTATACAATAACCTCGCTGGCTATATGTTGCAAAAAATTTTTTGTTTTGCTAAGTAATTAATGATCCATTAATCTATTTACGACGTAAAAAGGCGGGTATATCCAAATTAGTGGTCCCACCAGAGAAAGTGCGTAGAGACCCAAGATCAGCTAGCACCTCTTTTTGCTCTGTCGCTTTAGCGTCAAAACCAGTAGCAATAACCGTAACCCGTACTTCATCTTGTAGTCTTTCGTCAATGACGGCCCCAAAAATAATGTTGGCCTCGGGATCTGCCTCTTGGGCAATTATTTCCGCTGCCTCGTTAACTTCAAATAGACTTAGATCCGGCCCGCCCGTTATATTTAAAAGAACGCCTCGGGCCCCCTTAATTGAAGTCTCCAATAAGGGACTAGAGATGGCTAATCGTGCAGCCTCCATCGCTCGACTCTCTCCACATCCACTTCCAATCCCCATTAGGGCCGAACCGGTATCGGTCATAATCGTCTTTACGTCAGCAAAGTCGAGGTTAATTAACCCGGGAACGGCAATTAGATCGGAAATTCCTTGTACGCCTTGCCGTAACACGTCGTCAGCAATCCGAAAAGCTTCCGCTATGGAGGTATTACGATCGACCACCTGAAGCAACCGATCATTAGGTATGGTAATTAAAGTATCGACTTTGGTTTTTAATTCCTGAATACCTTTTTCCGCTTGATTGGCCCGTTTCTTACCTTCAAATATAAAAGGCCGGGTTACTACGCCTACGGTTAAAGCCCCTATCTCCTTGGCCACCGAGGCTACTACCGGGGCTCCCCCGGTACCGGTACCGCCACCCATTCCTGCGGTAACAAATACCATATCCGCCCCGCGTAGAGCTTGTAATAATTCGTCCCGGCTTTCTTCAGCGGCTTTTTGTCCAATTTCCGGGTTAGCTCCGGCTCCTAGCCCCTTAGTCAATTTACCCCCTACTTGAATCTTATTTTCGGCTCGGGACAAACCGAGCGCTTGAGCATCCGTATTAACCGCAATAAACTCAACGCCTTTAAGACCGGCGGCAATCATCCGGTTGACCGCATTATTGCCACCCCCACCTACCCCAATAACTTTAATAGCTGCCAGTGGGGTTGCTTCTGTTTCAAAATCCAGCACCCTATAAACCCTCCTCTTACCGCCTCACTACGTAATCAAGCTAATTCTTTCCACCAAGATTTTAGCTTACCCCAAATTCCACCCAATAAGGGATCTGCTTCAGCAACTATCACCACTTGAAATTGCTTAGCCGCTTGAAGCACCAATCCGGCCACCGTTGAAAACTGCGGACTATGTGCTACATCGACCAGTCCTCCCAGGCCCTCAGGATAACCAATACGAACTGGAAGCTGTAACTCATCTTGGGCTAATTCCTTCATTCCGGCCAATAAAGCAGTTCCTCCGGTTAAAACACAACCTCCTGGAAGTGCCCCTTGATATCCGGACCTTAAAATTGCTTCACGAACCAACATAAGAATTTCTTGCACCCGTGGTTGAATAACTTCCACAATATTCCGACGCGTAATCTGATTAACCTCTCTACTCCCTACATTAGTAATCATAACAGATTCATTTCCTGAAATTAATTCCATTAAGACACAGCCATACTCCCGTTTCACTCTTTCGGCCTCCAACAGGGTAGTACGCAATCCGACCGCCAAATCACTGGTTATATGGTCTCCTCCCAGGGGTAACCCTGAAGTTAACCAGAGACTGCCTTTTTCAAAAAGAGCCATGTCGGTCGTTCCCCCACCAATATCTACCAATAGGACCCCTAATTCCTTTTCTTCTGGTAACACCGACGCTTCTGCAGCGGCCATAGGGTTGACCACCAGCGTTTCAACACGGAGGCCGGCCTTTTCTACACACTTAACCAAGTTTTGTAAATAAGTGCTAGACGCAGTAATAATGTGGGCTTCTACCTCTAGGCGAACTCCGATCATTCCTACCGGATCCCGGATACTATCGTATCCATCTACAATATACTGCCGTGGTAACACATGTACAATACGGCGCTCTGGAGGCACCACAATCATTCGGGTATTGTACAAAACTCTTTCTACATCTACTGAAGTAATCTCGCGGCCGGGGCCGGCGACCGCAACTACTCCCCGATTATTCAGGGAATTAAGATGGGAGCCGCTAACCGCTACCATTACCCGGTCCACCTCGACCCCACTCATGTGTTCCGCCTTTTCTACAGCCTGGTCAATAGAACGAACGGTATCTTCGATATCTACGATTGCACCTTTGCGTAATCCCCTGGACGGAGCCTCACCGACCCCAATTATGTATACCCGGCCGTTAGGTGCCACTTCTCCTACCAGAACCACTGTTTTGGTTGTGCCAATATCTAAGCCGACAACCACATTCCGCCTGGCCACGGCGCACCTCCCGCCCGTTAATACCCTAAAACATTATTTCCACATAAAAATATAATTCCCTTTTTTTGATAATCATATTTTAACTTATTTTTTCAATAAATATCGACGAATAATTGCTAAATTTTGAAAAATCCTAACCCCAAAAGCTACGATAGCCGCCATATATAATTCCACGCCTAAGCGGTCCCCTAAATAAGCCAGTAACGCCGCCAGCAGCGCATTACTAAAAAAACCGGTAATAAAGACCTGATTGTCAAAGCTTTCTTCCATGGCCCCCCGTAAACCACCGAATACGGAATCTAAGGCGGCCAGAATCGCCACCGACATATATTTTGCGTAGATAGCAGGAATTACCAGAGGTGATTTTAAACCAATTATTACTCCAATCAATACCCCTAATAAGGCGTATACCCACATAAATATAAATCACCTCTCTTTAGCCGTACTCGCGTATTTGAATCTGATGGTTCCGTGATAACCGGGAATAGTTAATTCATTAGCCTGTTCAACTTTTATCTGTATACCCCAAAAGTTCAAGTTCTCTAAGACGCCGCCCTTAATCCTCAAAGAATTTTCCAGGTAAACCGGATCGCCAATACCCGTAATCGTGAAAGGAGGAGCGATTCGATTCCCGTTAACCTGGATCGTTGGCCCCGCACACCGAATCTCACTGGTGGCTAAAATCCGTTGCTCATTAACTGCAATAGCCTCGGCCCCGGCTGCCTTAAGTTCGTTAACTACCTTTAAAATATCTTCATCGTGAATCAAATACAAATTGGGGTCCTCGCCTGGTTGAAGAGTTCGGGTACTATCGTTTAAGGTGACTATAACCCCTGGTCCCTTCACGGCCTCTAAACCGGCAGCTTGACGCGCTTTATCTAATTCCGTCAGCAAGGCTTCATTACTTTGGCTCTGTCCCACGATCGCCTTATCTAAGCTTAGTCTTAATTCATCGACTTCACTTTTTAAGTTATCCCTTTCTTCTTTCGTGTGCTTTAACTCGACAACTAATTCCTGCATCCGACGAGCTGAAGAATCATTCGGGTTTCCCTCCGTAACTTTATACTGTACGGCCAGCATTAGACCTAAAATTATACTTACTAGGGCAATCGTGAAATACCCGCTTTTAACTTTCACCTTATTCACCTCGCTTTATTCGGAATAAAACTTAATTACTGGTGATCCACGGAAACTCATGTCTATATATTCAACCGTTCGATACTCAAACCGATTTATTTGAACCGTTAAAATCTCCTCTAAAACACCCAGATACTCACTTAAATGTTCTAATGTACCAACCCGAATTTCTATACCATTTAGGGTATAAATACAGATGTTTTCGGGTTGGCTTAAATTGATTTCTGAAATAGCTAGTTGTACTGCAGGACTCGTTTGTTCCATTATAGGTAAAAATTGAGCTAAGATACTCACGGATAAGGGTTGTCCCGGTAAGATATCTGAAGGAATCGCACATCCGGTGATTACCGGACGGTTGATTTCGACTATATTCCCGACCCGCGTCAAATAAACACCCTGGGGATCTATAGCCATAAAACCGCCTTCAGGTACCGGGATAAGCGCAAAAGGAGTCCGTTCTTGAATCCGCACCCATAGTTTATCAGGCAACCTCCGTTCAATGGTGGCGGTATCCAATAAAGGGTGAATTTGCAGGCGACGCTTAATTTGTTCTTCATCGATCAAAAAAATATTAGTACCCAGAATGACTCCGGTTAACTGAACTACTTCTTCAGACCGTAAACATTCATTACCTTCTATTATAACTTCGCGTACCCCAAAAACAGGGGAATGAAGAAAATAATATAAAGCCATAGCACACAATAATAAGAAGGCAAAAACGGAGATTAATCTCCCGGGCACCGATGGTTGACTGCTATTTCTCAATCCGGCCGGGATAGTCATCCGGCACCCCTCCAACACCGTTATTATATCAAAAACCAGGAACCTGTCCAACTTATCCCGAAAAAAGCACCCTAGTTGCGGTAAATGCCCCTCTACACCGCCTCCAGGCGTTATGCATTTCTCTCCGTCCCCAGACCGACCAATAAAATCCTATTTCCGATTATTTCCCCGTTTAAGTCTTTAGCGTTGCCCGATGGATCCGGGCCCCCAGAGATTGTAATTTTTCTTCCATATTATGATATCCGCGATCTAGATGATGTACTCCTTCCACTAAAGTCTCCCCTTCAGCTACTAAACCGGCTAGAACCAGAGCGGCCCCGGCCCGTAAATCACTAGCTTCAACCACGGCGCCGGTTAAACGTGAGACTCCATAAATGATTGCCGCTCTTCCTTCCACCCGAATCTGGGCTCCCATCCGACGCAATTCATCGACGTGCTTAAAGCGACTCTCAAAAATAGTCTCGGTAACTACACTAGTCCCGCGGGCCTGAGTAAGCAGGGCCACCATTTGGGGTTGCATATCTGTGGGAAAACCAGGATACGGTAGAGTTTTTACATCTACAGACTGCAGATATTTTCCTTTGGAGTTAGCCCAAATTCCCTCTTCCTCTACCCGGATCTGAGCCCCCATTTCCCGTAATTTAGACAACACTGGCTCTACGTGTTCCGCTACCGCATTAAAAACCATAACTTCGCCCTGGCTAATTACGCCGGCAGCTAGAAAAGTACTGGCTTCGATTCGATCCGGAATAATCAGATGTTCCCCGGCGCCTAACGTCGATACCCCTTCAATTCTGATTTCATGCGTACCGGCACCGCAAATCCGGGCCCCCAATCGGCAAAGAAAACTCTGTAAATCCACAATCTCTGGTTCCCGGGCGGCATTACGAATTATTGTAAGCCCTTCTGCCAGAGCGGCAGCCATCATCAAATTTTCAGTTGCCCCAACCGAAGGAAAATCCAGATGAATAAAGGTTCCTTTTACTTTACGAGCTTCTCCCAGGGTAAAGCCATATTGCTGATCAATTCGAGCGCCTAGACTTCGAAACCCTTTTAAATGTAGATCCATTGGTCTTGATCCAATCGCACACCCCCCGGGAGTAGAAGCTTTAAAGCTTCCACAACGGCCCAGCAAAGCCCCCATAACCAGATTAGAGGCCCGCATTTTTCGCATTAAAATTTCCGGAATTTCCGTGGTCTTAACTTCCCTGGTGCATACCGTCAAGGTAGCCCCCTCCCAGTTAACTCGGGCTCCTAAAGCCTGTAATACTTCCACCATTACCTCAACGTCCCGTAAACGTGGAACCCCGTGTAACACACATTCGCCCGAGGTTAAAAGACAAGCAGCTAATATAGGAAGAGAAGCATTTTTCGCCCCGCTTACCTGCACCTCACCTTTTAGGCGATTCCCGCCGATAATTTTAATTCCAAACATGGTTGCAACCCCCTGTACCTCAGGCTAAAGCTGAGGCACTTATTGTTACAACTTTCAGCTCCTTTGCCTGAAAAATTATAATAATAATTATAATTTTAACCTTCATTAATGCATGATGCATGAAGATCTTTTAATCGATTAATTAGGCTCTGGCCCACCGTCCAAATGTGTCCAGCTCCCATCGTGATCACCAAATCACCGGGCTCTAATACTTGCGCCAAATAGTCCACTATTTCTTCCCGGGTAGGGATATACTCTACTGGTTGGTCCGTTTGTTTTCTAATTTCTTCTACTAACAACTGGGCTGTAACGCCGACAATGGGTGATTCACCCGCCGGATATATCTCATTGATTATAATTAGATTCGCGTCGCGAAAAGCATTGCCAAATTCTTCACGTAAAAAATGAGTACGCGTAAACCGATGTGGCTGAAAAACAGCAATAACTCTACGTGCCTTGACCTGTTGCGCGGCTTTCAATGTAGCTTTAATTTCCGTAGGATGATGGGCATAATCATCTACTACCAAAATCCCGTTAACTTCGCCTATAACCTCAAAGCGCCGGTGAACCCCACGAAAATCTCTTAAAGATTCAGTCATAGCGCGAAAGTTTAAACCTAACTCATGGCCCACCCCAATTGCCGCCAAGGCATTTAATAAATTATGTTGACCCGGCACGCTAAGCGTTAAACGTCCTAATTTACGTTTCCGATAATAAACATCTCCCCAGGTTTCTAGTCCTCTGCTCTCAACATTTTCCAGATAAAACACAGCTTCCCGACTAAAACCGTAGGTTACATAAGGTCGGGAATTATGAACGGTTAAAGAGCGTAAAAAAGGGTCCTCCATACAGACCACCGCAAATCCCTCTGGTTTAACTTGCTCTAAAAAACGGAAAAAAGCCTCCCGAATATTGTTTAGGTTTTGGTAATAATCAAGGTGATCATTTTCTACGTTGGTTACCACTGCACAGTAAGGAGCCAGGCGAAGAAAGGATCCGTCGCTTTCATCTGCCTCTGCCACTAGGTACTCACTAGATCCGAGACGGGCATTCCCCTTTATTTCCTTTACGTGTCCTCCTACCAAAATCGTAGGGTCAAGTCCATTACGCTCTAAGACCAGCGAGATCATCGCTGAAGTGGTTGTTTTTCCATGCGCCCCGGCTACAGCGATTCCCTTGCGCTGGTTTAAGAGAAAAGCTAACATATCACCCCGATGTAGTACCGAAAGACCCCGACGTTGAGCTTCTAAAACCTCCGGATTAGTGGAGGAGATAGCCGAGGAAACCACGATCCGGGTTATTTCCGTACCAAGGTTATGCGGCGAGTGTCCCGGAAAAATAAGTGCACCTTCCTGTTCCAATTGACAGGTAATTTCACTGGAATTCAAGTCCGAACCGGTTACCTTATACCCCTGGCTCAGTAAAACCCGGGCAATACCACTCATTCCCACTCCGCCTATACCTATAAAATGGAATGCTTCTCTCTCCGCTAAAGAAATAATGGGTGCCCCCATACAGGCCATTTTGTCGTAATCATGCTGGTTCAACCAGGTTATCAAAACTATTGCCACTCCTTCCGGCCCATACTGTTCTAAACTTTGGCTAGAATTAAGAATATATATACTAAAGTTATTAAGTAGCTACAACCTGTTACCAGGCACTTCATCTTATGCAATGTTAACTTCAGTTGTTACTATAGCTATTTACGGCTTTATTTGTAATAGTTGACACTAGCTTTTTTTCAAAATCTTACCGTTAGTTAGCGGTTAGCGAGTAATTTAAGGAGAGAAACGATCTTCTCCACGGCCTGAGGGGAACCCAGAGACCGAGCCGCTATCGCCATAGAAGCTAATTGCCCAGGGTTCAATAATAATTGTTGCACCGTTTGCAGCAGATCATTACCATTTAGATCCTGGTCGCGAATTACCACGGCAGCCCCTTGCCTTTCCAAAGCTCGAGCATTGTATTCCTGATGATTTTCTGCTGCATAAGGATAAGGGATCAGGATCGCGGGAATGCCTTTCGCAGCAATTTCGGCCAAAGTAGCTGCTCCGGCCCGACAAATAGTTAAATCAGCTACCGCTAAAACATTTTCCATATCATAGATATAAGGAACAACTCTAATGTTCCCATTTTCCCCCAAAAATAAACCTTGTTCTTGTAAAGATTTCGTCATTTCTTCAAAACCAGAATTACCTGCTATGTGAACAATCTGAATATTTTTTTGCTCTTGCTGATAGTATTGGATAACCTTTACCATTGCCTGGTTAATGCTCCGAGCCCCCCGACTGCCACCGACCGCGAGGAGGGTTAAACACCGGGGATCTAATCCCAATCGTCGGGCTCCACTTTCCCGATCTACCCGTAAAATCTCCGGACGAACAGGAAGACCAGTTACCTCCACCCGACGGGCCGAACGGAAAAAAGTTACGGCTTCCGGAAAATTAACCATCACCAAATGGGCAAAGCGGGCTAATAAACGATTAGTGATTCCCGGAAAAGCATTTTGTTCGTGAATGGCCGTGGGTATTCCCATTAAAACAGCCATGAGCATTACCGGACCACAAACATAGCCCCCGGTGCCCACTACCAGATCGGGAGCAAAGTTTTTCAATATACGCTTCGCTTCTTTCAAGCCACATATTACTTTAAACGTAGTCTGTATATTGGACCAACTTATCTTTCTTTCTAAGCCCTGCGAACGAACGGTTGCAAAAGCAAAGCCTGCTCGAGGTACAATCTTCGCCTCCAAACCGCTAGTGGTACCTACAAAAAGAATTTGGGTTGCCGGATAATTCTCTTGTAAAAACCGCGCGATAGCTAGGGCCGGGTATAAATGCCCCCCAGTACCCCCACCAGTTAATACAATTCGCACCCTTTGTGCCTTTGCAGGCTTTCACCACCTTAAAAAACAAGCATAGATACTCTAACTCAGATCCGGTTACCCTTATCGGGATGTACTAAATTTGGATATATTTAGTAATATCCCTACCCCAAGCAGGGTAAATAGTAAAGAAGAACCACCGTAGCTTAAAAAGGGTAAGGTTATGCCGGTAACCGGCATACTACCGGAAGCGACGGCAATATTAATAATGGCCTGAAAACCAATCATGCAGGTTATTCCCACGGCCAATAAACTACCAAAAGCATCGGGACAGGTAACGGCTATTCGCAACCCCCTCCAGATAAATAGAAAAAATAACAAAATTACTACCAGCACGCCTAAATAGCCTAATTCCTCACCGAGAATAGAAAAAATAAAGTCGGTGTGTTGCTCTGGCAAATAAAACATTTTCTGTCGGCTCCGGCCTAGACCTAACCCAAACAGCCCTCCGGATCCCAAGGCATATAAAGACTGAATAGTCTGAAAACCAGCGTCTAAAGGTGATTGCCAAGGATCCCAGAAAGCCGTTAAACGCCGCATCCGGTAAGGTTCGGAGATAATTATCGCGATTACCCCGATTACCCCGGTTACCGCTAAGCCAAAAAGATGCGCCCAGCGTGCTCCGGCGGCTATCAGCATTAAATAAATCGTGCCCCCTAGCACCACAGCGGTACCCAGGTCCGGTTGTAATAAAACTAATACGACTACCAAACCTAGAATCCCTAAATGAGGGAAAATCAAGCCGCGTAGAGTTTTTATTTTTTCGCCGGTTTGGCTGAGGCTTGCGGCCATGAAAAATACCATACAAAGCTTGATTAACTCGGCTGGAGAAAAAGAGATCGGTCCCAGGTCGATCCATCTTTGGGCCCCTTTTATCTCTTTACCGATGTCGGGGATTAGAACCGCTACCAAAAAAACCAATCCCATAATCAAAAACGACCAAGCCAATTTTTTAATCCGGTAATAATCAATCATCATTACCATTACCATCGCAAAGAGGCTAATTGCCGCCCAGCCCAACTGTAGTTTCAGAAAATAATAAGCATTGCCAAACTTTTGTTCTGCAACTACCGCACTAGCACTAAAGACCATCACGATGCCGATCACTAGCAGTAGCATGGTGGTCAGAAAAAGCAAAAAATCAGGTGACCGCTTCTTTAACCGCAAGGTTTCACCTCCCCGAAACCTGGTGGTTGTGGGATCTTAATCTTAAGGAAAATTCATGGTGGAAATTACAGTGAATGAACCAGCTTTTTAAAAAGGTCCCCTCTCTCTTCATAACTATTAAACATATCCCAACTGGCACAAGCTGGTGATAATAAGACTACATCTCCTGGCCGCGCTAAACGATGGGCGGTTAAAACGGCTTCTTTAAAAGTAATGGTCTGGCATATCTCCCTAAAACCTGTGTTTTCAACCGCTTCCCGGATATCCGTTGCTGCCTGCCCGACCAGGATCAGACAACGTACTCGCTCCTTTATTTTAGCGGCAAATTCGGTAAAATCACTACCTTTATTCTTCCCGCCAGCAATTAAAATCAACGGATTAGGATAAGCATCTAAGGCCTTTATCGCTGCATCTGGATTCGTACCTTTAGAATCATTTATATACTGCACTCCTTCCAATTCGCGTACAAATTCCAGACGATGCGGCACCCCGGGAAATTCCCGTAAAACCCGAGCTATATACTCCGGACATACGCCTAAAACCCAGGCACACGCAACTGCGGCCAAGACGTTTTCTAAATTATGCGCCCCCGGAATAAGTATATCTGCCACCGGGATAATCGGAATCTCTTGATTAGCTAAATTTACAATCACTTCGCCATTCTTAACGTATACCCCTTTATTTAATTGCTGTTGCCGACTAAAATAAATCACCTGTGCTTTAGCCTGGGTAGCCAGCATGCGCGTTAACATATCGTCATAGTTAAGGATCACATAATCCTCAGGTTGCTGGTTTTCTAAAATCCGGGCTTTGGCGTCCACATACCTTTCCATTGAATAATGTCGATCCAGATGATCTGGAGTAATATTTAAAACCGCGGCTATACGCGTTCGAAACTTATCGATACTCTCTAATTGAAAACTACTTACTTCCGCTACCACGACATAATCAGCATTTAAGCGAACCACTTCTTCGACTAACGGTAACCCAATATTTCCACCAACAATACTAGGAAATCGGGCATATTTTAAAATCTCACCGACCAAGGCTGTAGTCGTCGTTTTCCCGTTAGTACCGGTTATCCCGATAAAAGGAGCCGGGGAAAACCGATAAGCTAGTTCCAGTTCACCCCAAACCGGGATACCTTGTTGCTCCGCTTCAACCAAAGGAAGTACGGTTCGAGGAATGCCTGGACTGGTTACCACCAAATCGGTATTGTCCTTTTTTACGGGCGGATATCCCCCAGCCACTACCTCAATCCCCCGATTGCCCATTCTTTTAACTACGGACCCCAATTCCTCCGCCGTACGAATATCACACGCGGTAACCGAAGCTCCTTTTTCTCTCAAAACTCGAGAAGCGGCCAGACCACTTTTTCCCAGTCCAATCACTAGCACCTTTTTTCCATATAAATCCATAAAAGTATCTCCACTTAAATCCATTATTAACCTCCACCCCCCAATAATGTCAATGCTTATAAAATTTTATTATTCAATGAAATTAAAGACAAAAAATACCTAATAAAGCCAGCCCCAAAGCGACACCCCAAAAAACTCTAACTACCTTAACTTCAGACCATCCGGCTAATTCAAAATGATGATGCAAGGGGCTCATTAAAAATACTCTACGGCCTGAAGTTTGAAAAGAAATTACTTGAATGATCACCGACAAAGTCTCCAGGACAAAAACCCCACCGATTATAAACAAAAGTAACTCCGTCTGCGTCAAAATCGCCAGACTAGCCAGTGCCCCTCCTAGAGCCAACGAACCGGTATCTCCCATAAAAATCCGCGCCGGATATCGATTAAAAACCAAAAATCCCAAACAACCCCCGGCTACGGCTAGCGCAAAATAAGCCAGGCTTACCTTGTCCCTTACCCATGCAATATAAGTATAGGCTAACGCAGCGATAAAAACGGTTCCTGCAGCCAGTCCATCTAAACCATCCGTTAAATTAACCGCATTACCCGCTCCCACCAAAACTAACATGGCAAATAAAATATATCCATAACCCAGCTCTAGGGTCATACTAGTGCCGGGTACAATAACCTCAGTGCCCCGGCCTAAACTCCAAATCGCCGCTCCCCCTAGCAGTAAACCTAGAAAAATCTGTCCCAGAAGTTTCTCTCTGGCTCTAAGTCCCAATGGCCGACGCATTACTACCTTAATAAAATCGTCTAAAAAACCAATTAAGCCAAAGCCTAGAGTAACGGCCAGGGCAGTAAATAATTCCGTATTACGCGGCGCCCAGACCAATACTGCGACCAGGATCCCGATTAAAAATATCAATCCCCCCATTGTAGGCGTACCGGCCTTGGCCAGATGACGTTGTGGCCCATCATCACGTACCCATTGACCAAATTTCAGTCTGCGTAATAAAGGGATTAAAACCGGCCCCAAAACTAGGCAAATTACCAAGGACGTACCCAGCGTCAACCCTGCTTTAACCAGTGGTTGATCAAACCCCACCTTAAATTACCTCTCCCTCATTCTGTTCTGTAAATTCTAAAGCATCTACTATTTCTTCCATTTTCATACCCCGGGACCCTTTTACCAGCACGACATCCCCTGGTTCGGTATAGGCGCGAATCCATTGTAAGGCCCCTAGGTTATCGGGAACTGTAATTACCCTTTCTGCGGGCATGCTTGCTTCCCGTGCTCCCCGGGCAATATCTACTGCCAACTTACCAACCGCAATCAACTGCGTTATCCCCAGACGAGCTGCCTCCTTGCCTACTAAGCGATGTCCCTCTTCGGTAAAATCACCCAGTTCATACATTTCTCCTAAAACAGCTATGGTCCGTTTTCCCTGAAGGTTCATTAAGACCTGTAAAGCAGCCAGCATGGAATCAGGATTGGCGTTATAACAATCATTAACCAAAGTTATCCCCCGATAACCGGGCCTTAAATCCAACCGCATCCCGGTAATACGAGCCGACTTTAAGCCTTCAGCTATTTCCTCAAAGGGGACCCCTAGTAACGTACCTACCCCAATAGCGGCTAGAGCATTATAAACATTATGTATTCCGGGTACCGGAAGGTTAATCTCTCCCTCCATACCCGGTAAATGCACCCGAAAACTACTGCCGGCAGCCCCCAGCAACTGAATATCACGGGCATACACTGCGGCGGTTGGGTGGTGTAAACCATAAAAAAGGGTCTGCACCCCGATCTTGCTAGCCAGTAATTGCTGCCAGGGATCATCTGCATTCAACACCGCCCAACCGTACGGTGGCAAGTTTTCCAAAAGTTCGCCTTTAGCCCAAGCAATGTTCGCTTGCGTACCTAGCAGTTCTTGGTGCGTATGGCCAATATTGGTGATCACCCCAATTTCCGGAGAAACTAGGCGGCAAAGATCCGTAATCTGCCCCGGCCCTCGCATTGCCATTTCAACTACCGCCACTTCATGAAAATCGGTTAATTGTAGTAAGGTCAAAGGTACGCCAATCTCATTGTTGTAATTACCCGCTGTTTTAAGTACGTTCCGCCGTTTACTTAAGGCTGCGGCAATTAGATCTTTAGTGGTAGTTTTACCGGTACTACCCGTGACCCCGATTGCTGGTAACGTGAATTGATTTCGATACCAGGCAGCTAATTCCTGCAAGGCCCCTAAAACATTATCTACCTGAATAAGCGGGATTCTTTTCGTATTGACTACTGGTTCGTTTCCACTCAGAGAAAATCCTTCCTCCGGCCAACGACAGACTACCGCCCCTGCGGCACCGGCAGCTAAGGCAGCCGCTACATAGGCATGGCCATCTACGCGCTCCCCGGGAAGCGCAAAAAACAATTCTCCGGCCTGTACCTTACGACTATCCAAACTGATTCCACTTATCCAATCCTCAGAATAAATTTGTCCGGCTAATAGTTTTCCTCTGATTACTTTAATGATCTGTTCTAAATAATTTTTTTTCATAATCTAAATCCACCCTGTTTATTCGGCTAATTCACTTAATAGTTCTCGAGCTACCTCGCGATCATTAAAAGGAAGGGCTTTATCGCCGATTAGCTGACAATTTTCATGACCCTTACCCGCAATAATAACGATGTCTTCCGGCTGGGCCACCTGCAACGCATGCTGAATCGCTTGCCGGCGATCCAGAATCACCGTAAAGCTTTCTTTATCCGCCATCCACATCCCGGGTAGAATATCCTCAACTATTTTAACGGGATCTTCGGTTCGGGGGTTATCAGAAGTAACTACCGTATAGTCGCTTAAGCGAGCTACGGCTTCGCCCATTAAAGGGCGTTTAGTTCGATCTCGGTCCCCGCCGCAACCGAAAACGGTTATGATCCGACCCCGCGTAACCTCCCGTGCTGTACTCAAGACATTTTTCAGGCCATCCGGAGTATGGGCATAATCGACGATGACCGTAAAATCTTGCCTACAATCAACCCGCTCGAACCTTCCCGGTACTCCTCGAACGGCAGCCAGAGCCGCCTGGATATCACTCAGTTTTATACCTTCCTTCCATCCAACGGCCAAAGCAGCCAAAGCATTGTAAACGCTAAAACGGCCGGTAAAAGCTAAATCAATCTGGATCTCGGCCTCGGGTAAAACAGCCTGAAAAGTAGTCCCACGGCTCGTAATCTTTAAATTACGTGCTTGAACTTGGGCTGGTTGGTCAATACCAAAAGTTACTACTTCTGCCTTCGTGGCCTGGATAAATTGACCCCCGGCTGCATCGTCAATATTCACTACGGCGTAACGGGGACCGGTCTTCTGACCCGACCCCAATCTTTCAAATAAGCGAAGTTTTGCCTCTTGATATTCTTCCATAGAACAATGAAAGTCTAGATGATCTTGACTAAGATTCGTAAAAACCGCCACATCAAACTCACACCCCTCAACCCGATTTAAGGCTAGGGCATGCGAAGATACCTCCATTACTGCATAATCGCTGTTTACATCCACCATTTGTTTTAAAAGGATTTGTAAGTCTAGAGATTCTGGCGTCGTGTGCGCTACCGGCAGCATCTTTTTGGCAATTCGATTACCAATGGTCCCCAAAAGACCTACTTGATAACCGGCTCGTTGGAAGATCGCTTCAAGTAAATAAGTCGTGGTTGTTTTTCCATTGGTACCCGTTACCCCAATAACCCGTAACTGAGTTGAAGGAAATCCGCAAAAAGCCGCCGCCAGACGGGCTAAAGCTTGCCGTGCATCTGGGACCTGGATTACCACCATCTCCGGGGTGGTAACCACGGGCTTTTCAACGACTAGGGCAACGGCCCCCTGGGTTACTGCCGCCGGGATATACTGGTGACCATCGGTTTTAAACCCCGGTATGGCAACAAAAAGGAAACCCGGGGCAACCTGCCGCGAGTCATATTGTATTCCTAAAATTTCTAATTCCGGATTCCCTTTTACTTCTATTATATCCAGGCCAGTCAGTAACTGTGCCAGTAGTGCCACTTAAACTTCCCTCCTCAAGGTAACGCCTAGTATATACTATTTCTATTATAACCCACCTATTCCGAATAAAGTCATTTACTTCCCTCTCTTTTTTTCTGATGCCAATGATTATGATGTTGTTTTCCACGTTTCAGTATAAAATTACTGGCCCTTATGTCAAGTAATTTTCTTTTATCAAATTTTAATATAACCATCAGGCGTCAAGGGATTATGGAGCCTTTGTGTCAAATTCAACAGTAAGGATAGTTCCGGACTTTACTACCGTACCCGGCGTTATGCTCTGATTAATAGCTATTCCACTACCCACTGCCGTTAAACGCAATCCCAATCCCCCTAGAATTTGACCGGCTTCCCGCATTGTTTTACCGGTTAAATCCGGTACAGTAACCTCTTGTTTGTCTTCATTCCGTGCCTCCTGGGGCCCAGAATAAAGCAATACTCGCGTTTTCGGATTAACTAAGGCTGACCCCTGCGGGGTTTGCCCCCATACTTTTTCTCCCTCGCCTACTACAACCGGCGTTAAACCGGCCTTAGTAATAATCTTTTCCGCCTCCGGCACGGCCATTTCCACTACCTAGGGAACTGTAATCTTCTTCTCTATAGATTTTTCTCCGGCCGGCACCTCCACCGAAGAGTTCTGAACGGGCAACTCATACGGGACTCCTAGATAACGCAAGGTGTCTTTCACTACCGCACTAAAAACCGGGGCCGCTACCAAGCCCCCGTAATAAGGATAGCCTTGTGGCGCATCGATCAATACCAGAACGGCAATCTGCGGTTGTTCTGCTGGTGCAAAGCCTACAAAGGAAGCAACAAATTCATCGGTCAAATATCCTCCACCCGGAGCCGGTTTCTGCGCGGTTCCGGTTTTACCAGCTACCCGATAACCCTCTACCTGGGCATTTTTCCCCGTACCATTAGCCACTACTTCTTCTAGTAAAAGCCGTAACTCCTCAGAAGTTTTTTGGGCAATAACTCTTCGGACCACCTGCGGAGAAGACTCCTGGATTACCTCCCCATGCACATTCAAAACCGTTCTAACCAATTGAGGTTGCATTAAGTTCCCCCCATTGGCTACCGCACAGACAGCGGTCAACATCTGAATCGGGGTAACCGCATTCGCTTGCCCCATGGCCATGGTTGCTAAATGAATGTCTCGAGCCTGACTCTGGGGAACTAAAATTCCGAGTGCCTCCCCAGGAAGGGGGATATTACTTTTCTGGCCAAAACCAAAAGCCCGTACGTATTTATAAAAGGAATTTACGCCCATATTTAAGCCCAAACTGGAAAAGCCAACATTACAAGAGTTAGCTACTACATCCGCAAAACGCTGACTCCCGTGGGCCCGATAATTAGCGCAATGAATCGTATGCTTACCGACCGGTAAGCCTCCGGAACAGTAGAATGGCGTATCTGGTCTAACTACACCTTCCTCTAGACCGGCAGCTGCGGTTATTATCTTAAAAACCGATCCCGGTTCATAGGCATTACTAATTGCTACATTCCGGCGATTCACGGCTGGATAATGGTTATAATCATTAGGATTGAAATCTGGACGGCAGGCCAGGGCCAAAATTTCCCCGGTACTAGGATCCATGACGATAATCGTCGCGGCTTTCGGCTGACGGGCTTGATACAGTTTTTCCAATTCCCGCTCTACAATATATTGGATAGTTTCATCAATCGTTAGAACCAGGCTGTGTCCGTCCTTCGGAGGGATGTACATATGCATCGCCTGAGGTATTTCCCGGCCTCCGGCATCATATTCAATTACAATCCGGCCAGGGGTTCCACTTAACTCCGAATCATAACTCTTGTCAATCCCTTCCAAACCAGTATTATCTATCCCGGAAATCCCCAGGACATGTGCGGCTAAATTATCTTTGGGATAAAACCGTTGACTCTTTTCTGCAAAATCAATCCCTTTAAATCGAAGCCGTTTAATTTCTTCGACTTGCTCCGGAGGTACTTTTAATTTAATCCACTCATGCCGAGAATTACGGGTAATTTTTTCTAGAACGACAGCCTCCTCCATGCCTAAAATCCGGGCTAATTCCTGCGCAATCTGCTGCTCTTTTCCGGACTGTCGTACTTCAGGAGGAATAGCATAAAGGGCATCGGAGCTAATACTTAAAGCTAGTTCTTTATGATGGCGATCATAAAGGGTTCCTCGCTTCGCTTCTACCGGTACATCCCGCATACGGTTATCTAGGGCCATCTGATAAAGTTCTTCACCCTGTACGAGGTGTACCCAACCAAGACGTAAAATTAATAAAAATAGAATGACGGCCAAAAAGATAAAGAGATAATAAATTCTCCGACGCACACCTATCGCGGTAGGATTCAATCGCACCACCTCAAACCAAGAACCGCATGCGCGGTAAGATTAGATGAAAAAACAATCCTACTATATTATTTTTAGACCAAAAAGAAAGTAATAATTTTAATTTTTTAATATCCAGAAGCTACCGTTAGTTCACCGGTTACTACTCGAGTTATAGTTTGAATAACTTGGTTTTGATTTTCATTAGGGGAGGATGCTATTTGGCTAACTGGAAGCGGATTTTGATTACGTACGATATATGCCCCATTCTCCGATGAAGGTAACATGGCTAACTCGTTCGTAGCTAAATTTTCAATTCTTTCTAACGAAGTAGCTCGGGCTACTTCTAGTTCTAAATATTCTTTTTGCCGCTCTAATTCTGCTACTTCTTGTTCCAGTTTCACTACTTGATATCCCAATCGGGTCGGATAAATATAATATAAGGTTAGGCCGATTCCAATCAGAAAAAATCCTACAGCCAATACGGAAGTTACAGCTACTTTAGAAGAAAATTTCATTTTTGCCGTTCGTCGCTTCTGGCGAATTCTCGGACGGGAAGGGGGATGCTTCGGAGCTAATCCTTCTTCAGGAAGTGACTGCTCGGCCAAATTATATCTTTCCTGAGCCAGTACCAAACTTATTCAACCTCGCTTTCCTTTAGAACTCACGTCTCTGCTTCTATCTACCAAATTAAATTTTTTCTGCCCCGCGTAACCGGGCACTACGCGATCGGGGATTGACCTTTAATTCTTCTAATCCTGGTTGAATGGGTTTACGGTTTAACAGACGTAAATATGGTTGCCTTCCACAACGACATTCTGGAAAGTCTACCGGACATTCACAGGGCGAAACACCCTGCCGCAGCACCTCTTTAACCACCCGATCTTCCAACGAATGAAAGGAGATTACTATTATTCTACCGCCAATAGATAAACATGAAATTGCCTGAATTAAAGCGTCTCGAAGCGCCCCTAATTCATCATTAACTGCGATCCGCAAGGCTTGAAAAGTACGTCGCGCCGGATGCGGCCCGCTTCGTCGGGCAGAAGCTGGAATTGCCGCTTTAATAATTTCTACCAATTCGGTGGTCGTTACAATTGGTTTGCGGTTTCTATGGTCCACAATAAAGCGGGCAATCCGACGCGCCCACCGTTCTTCACCATAGTCGCGAATAATACGGGTAAGTTCTATCTCTGAGCTCTGATTTACCAATTCTTTAGCCGAAATCTTAAGTCCTGGATCCATCCGCATATCTAGTACTGCTTCCTGATGAAAACTAAATCCCCGTTCTTTTTCATCCAGTTGAAAAGAAGAAACTCCCAAATCAAATAATAGGCCATTAACCGACAGTACACCTAGCGATCCTAAATACTGCTGTAGATTACGAAAATTCCCTTGAATATACTCAATTTTATCGCCAAAATCCTTTAACTGTAGCTGCGTAGCGGCTAAAGTTCTAGGGTCCTGCTCAAGCGCAATTACCCGTCCGCGGGGTCCTAAATGCTCTAAAATCGTCCGCGTATGTCCTCCGCCTCCCAGCGTACAGTCTACATAAGTGCCGTCATCCTGAATATTCAATAAAGCAATAACTTCTTGAAGTAATACGGGTATATGCCCCATTATCTCTTGACCAACCTCATAACTATATTTCCTTATAATCCTAAATCCAGACCAACAATACTTTCAGCAATACTTTCGTAGGCTTCTTCCGCCTGTTCGTTATAACGCTTCCATTCTTCTTTCGACCAAACCTCCACCCGGGAAGAAACCCCAATAACCACTACGTCCCGTTCAATAAGCGCAAATTCCCGTAAGTTGCCCGGTAAAAGAATTCTTCCCTGTCGGTCCGTTTCGCATTCCGTAGCACCCGAAAAAAACAACCGGACGAAAGCTCTTACATCGGCCCGGGTAAAAGGAAGATTTTTTACTTTTTGTTCGATTCTTTCCCACTCGCCTAAGGGATAAAAAAACAAACAATGGTCCAGGCCTTTAGTTGCCACAAATTTTTCCCCTAAGCCTTCGCGAAAACGGGCCGGAATAATCAAGCGTCCTTTGGTATCTATAGAATGCTGGTATTCTCCTATAAACATACCCAATGCACCCCACAAGCCCGTCCTTTCGCGCCACTTCACTCCACTTCACTCCACAATTATTATTCGATGTTGCATCTTTTTATCCTCTCGACCATGCGTTCTAATTAACAGTTTTAGTTAACTATGGATTAAATCAGTACTTATGTCCCGGGATACCCGCATATAGCTTTGAGCTTTTAGTCACATCAGAAAAAGGGACTATCCCTATGTTTTTAGGACAGTCCCTTTTTATAAGAGCTTAAAAAACTCTATAGATTTTTCTTCCGATTGGTCATCCTTTAAATCTTATAAACCTTATCGCCTTCTAATAATTTAATCCCTCTTTCCTGAAGCAGCCTAATCGCTGCTAAAGGTTGTTCCACGCGAAATACAATCAAGGCATCTTCCGAAGCTCTAGCTAAAAATCCATACATATATTCTATATTGATTTGGGCTTCGGCCATAACCTGTAAAACCGCGGCTAACCCTCCAGGAACATCTCTTACTTCAACCGCTAACACCTCAGTTTCACTAACCGTAAAACGGGCCTTTTTCAAAATTTCGTAGGACCGATCCGGTTGATCCACAATTAAACGTAAAATACCAAACTCAGCGGTGTCCGCTATGGAAAGGGCCCGAATATTAATGCCAGCATCTCCCAGTACCTTGGTAACGGCCGCTAAACGCCCAAATTTATTTTCCAGGAAGATAGAAATCTGTTTAACCACCACATCTTTCACCCCCATTAATTTATAACCGATTTTTAGGTTTAATTAAATGTTACTACAAAAAACAAAAATCTCCAACGGTTATCCCCGTCGAAAAAAGTAAAATTACGAGCTTGGTCGATTTAATTTTTCGTCCCATTCCTTCAAACACGGGTTATCTAGAGTATAAAAATGGGGTGATTTTTGACTATAGTCATTTACTAGCTTAGCCCCTACTACATTTTTTATCAGGGCTCCGGGGCCACCTACACATCCGCCGGGGCAGGCCATACCTTCGATCAAATTACCCTGTAATCGCCCCGCTTGCGCAGTCCGTAATAATTTTTCACAATTACTTAATCCTTCGGCCCGTACCGGTTCTACTTTTATTTCCGGTTGCATCTTTTTCATCGTACTGATCAGGGCCTCGGTTACCCCACCAGCCCGAGCAAAAAGACGTCCCGTTCGCGAAGCGAACATTTCGGTCTTACTTTCCTTCACCTGAGTAACATCAATATCTGCAGCGCGAAAAACAGCCATCATTTCCTCAAAGGTAAGCACTCCTTCAATCATTTCCCGGCCCTCTCCCTGCAGTGCCTCCATTTTTTTAGCTACACAGGGACCGATAAAGACGACCCGGGCCTCTGGGTGCTCAGATTTAATGATCTGTCCGGTAACGACCATTGGAGATAATGAATCGAATAGATTTGGAATAAGCTTGGGATGCTGTTTTTCGACCAGCGTCCGAAAGGCCGGACAGCAGGTATTCATTACAAACGGTTTAGTGGCCGGTACCTGCTCAATAAACTCCCGGGATTCTTCATAAGCTACTAGGTCCGCTCCCTGGGCAACCTCAATCATATCTGTAAATCCCAAGGTTTTAAAGGCCGTCCGTAATGCCTCTGGGGTAACTCCCCGCCCAAATTGCCCGATAAATGATGGGGCCACAATCGCGTAAACCGGTTGGTCTTTTTTTAACATCGAAATAAGCTGTACAATGCCTGATTTCTCGGCTACGGCACCAAAAGGACAAGCCCGAATACAGTGTCCGCAACTAACACATTTACGATAATCAATAATAGCCTTGTGATCTCGCGATACTTGAATAGCCCCAACTCCACACGCCCGCATACAAGGACGCGTAACCTCTACAATCGCATGAAAGGGACAAACCTGGGCACACTTACCACATTCAATACAACGATCTTGATCAATATAGGCTCGCTGTCGGGCAATAACAATCGCCTGCCGGGGACAAGCACTCTGACAAGCTTGAGCTGTACAGTTACGACAAGCATCAGTTACCATAAAACGATCAATTGGACAGGCTTCACAAGCAGAATCAATTACTACGACAACGGGATCTTCTATCCGTTCCAAAGCTAAGGCTGATTCTACCACGTCTGACAAACGTTCTAGTTCTTGTTCCGGCTTTTTTCGCCGATCCAAACCCATAGCCAGCCGAATTCTTTCCGCCAATATGGCACGCTCATGGTATATACAACACCGATAAACCGGTCCATCACGATCCACCAGGATATAAGGCAGTCCATCAATCTCCGCTTTAAGTTTTCCTTGTAACGCCAGTCGAGCTACCGCTTCCAGTACGGCCTGTTTATGTTTATCTATCTCGGCATAACGTTCCATATTCAAGCCCCCTTACTCCGCCTTCTTCCAAGATAATCAAACTAATTATAACATTAAATCTCCCGGTCTACAGAAAAAGGACAAGACTGGCTTTCTTGCAAAGGACAGGTCTTACATTTAGGCGAACGATTCCAGCAAATTTGATGACCCAGGGCAACGATTAGGGCATGATATTCATTAAATAGAGAAACGCGTACCGGTAGGTTTTGCATAAAAAATTGTTGCATCTCCGTGTAGGAAATCTTCTCCGGAAAAATCCCTAAGCGATGAAAAATCCTCCGGGTATAGGCGTCCACCACAAAAATTGGCTGGTTTGCCGCATACAGCAGAATAGAATCTACCGTTTCAGGACCCAACCCCCAAAGTTGTAAAAGCTCTGAACGCAGTTTATCCATAGGTTGACATAAAAACTCAGCTAGATTCCCCTGATAATGATCGATCAGGTAATTAACCAATCCTTTAAGCTTGCGTGCTTTGGTATTATAATAACGCGTAGGTACAATCAATTCCGCAAGCTCTTTTTCCTCCGCTTGATACATTTCCGGAAACTCTAAAAGATTCGCCTTTTTTAAGTTTAAGATCGCTTGTTCCACATTACGCCAAGCTACATTCTGGGTGAGGATGGCCCCTACCATTACTTCCCAGGGACTGTTAGCCGGCCACCATCCGCGCGGTCCAAAAAACGCATAAAGGTGATTATAGATAGTTAATAACCGATCTTGTGTCCTGAACAATTTATCTTCCTCCTGGCCTTTTTACTCATACCGCAGGGCTTCAATGGGATCTAAACGGGCTGCTTTATTCGCTGGATAAATCCCGAAAAAGATGCCGATTACAGCGGAAAAGGTAAAAGCTAAGATTACCGGCGTCCAGGAGAAGAAGGGGGGTATTTTCAAGGCTAAAGCCATAAGCAGAGAGCCACCCAAACCTAAAATCATCCCAATAATGCCTCCGACGGTACTTATTACAATCGCCTCAATTAAAAACTGAATTAAAACATCTTTTCGGCGCGCCCCCAGCGCCATTCGTACCCCAATCTCTCGGGTTCGTTCAGTTACGGAAACCAGCATAATATTCATCACCCCGATCCCTCCAACCACCAGTGAAATACCGGCAATCGCACTAATTATCGTGGTCATAATTCCCATTGCCTTATTAGCTGCTTCCATTTCTTTTTCCATGTTAAAAGCCCGGTACCGATCGGTATTTTTATGCCGGCGGTGCAGTAGTTTTAGGGTCTTATCGATACTTTCTTCGACCTGATCCTTGCTGATTGCACTGGCTTCCAATTGATCGACCCGATTAGTATTGAAAAGGTTCTGCCAGAAACTAATCGGAATATAAATCTGGCTGCCTCCACCCCCAAACATACTTTGCTGTTCTTTAATAATACCCACCACAACCACCGGAACTTTCTTCAACATTACCTTTTTCCCCATAGCCGCTTCGCTCCGACCGAATAAGGTTTCCGCCAGTCGCTCGTCAATTACCGCCAAACGCCGCGCGGATCGGGTATCTTGTTCATTGAAAAAGCGTCCGGATTTCAAAGGCAAGGCGCGTATTTCTGTATAATCGGCCGTAGTACCTACTACCATCGTCTGCACCGTTATTTTTCGGGTTTCTACCTCCGCAAACTCATAAGCCGAAGGAGCCACCGCCTTAACCGAAGGAATGT